>CAYYUU010000793.1:0-4363 GCA_964474955.1 uncultured Alcaligenaceae bacterium
ACCTAACTATCTTGGAAATGAAACGCTCATGAAATCAGCACAATCGTATTTGCCCATTGTCTTTGCTTTATCGGTCGGTTTGTTCTGGGGGTGCTACGGCGACACGTTGGCCCAGGCCCGCTCCGCCGCCAAGAACCCATTCAAGCCATATCTCATGATCGGCATCGCCTATCTGGTTTGGGGGATTGTGGGTGGCGCGATCGGCATGAAACGCACGGGGGCCTCGTTCAACTTTACGGGCCAGCAAACACTCTGGGGTTTTGCCGCGGGCTCACTCGGCGCTTTCGGAGCGTTTAGCTTGACGATGGCCATGGTTCAGGGCGGTCGCTTTTATCCGCACGTCATCATGGCCATCGTGTTTGGAACGGCCGTGACAGTCGCGGCGTTACTGAGACTGATTTTGTTCCAGGCATACAAAGACGCAAAGCCGATGTTATGGGTCGGTTTTATTGGCGTCGCGACTTGTGCCGCTCTGGTGGCGATCTTCACGCCGGAAGCGGGCGGAGGTCACGGTGGGGAGGAAGTGGGTTCGATGTTGTTGCCGTTCTTGTTTGCCGCTTTGGTCGGGCTCTTTTGGGGTTCGTACGGAGACACTCTCGCGAAGGCTCGGCCCAAGACAGACCCGAACCCCTTCAAGCCATATCTGATGATCGGCCTCGCGTATCTTGTTTGGGGAATCATCGGTGCCTCGATCGGCATCGTCGCAACCGGAGCCGGATTCAGCTTGTCGACAGCACAAATCGGTTGGGGCTTCGCCGCCGGAACTCTCGGCGCGTTCGGCGCATTCAGTCTCACAATGGCCATGTTCAAAGGTGGTCACCATCACCCCCACGTCGTCATGGCGATGGTCTTCGGCACAGCTGTGACCGTGGCCGCCGTCGTCCGAGTCATCGTCCTCGCTGCCACCGGCCAAGAGTTCGATGCAGCGCCTTGGTTGTGGGTGGGTATCGCCGGTATCGCGATCTCAGCTGCGATCGTTGCTTTGAACACGCCAGCGATCAAGAAACCTGCTGCCGCTCCAAAGCCCGAAGAAACTCAACAATCTCCCGGAGCCAACGGAACGCCCGTGACTTCCACGGAGACGGGTGTGCCTGCTGGAGCCGAGTAATTCCTCCACGAGGTAGTACGAGGAACGATGTTCGTATTTGGGTTCGATTTCTTGTCGGCTTTAGTCGTCGGGGTTTTGTTCATCGTTGGTAGGGAGTATGGGGCTTGGGTCGGCGGGCGTTGGTTTCGGCGCCCCTCCCAGACGAAGCATCGCCTCACAACACTTCGAAACAAACCTAAAGTTGATCCTCCGCGACGAAGCTAACTTCCGCGTCCGAATTTTCGGTTCCCAAAGGAGACATCATGCTGCATTGGGTCTCGCTTGTCTTGAGTGTTTTGTTGGCGACGGCGGACCCTGTCGGCCCGCTAAGGCCTCCGGTGCAATCGAACTGGTACACAACGGATCGTTTGGGGCATTCGTTGCGGGCGAAGGAGCTGGGTAAACTTCAGGATGGCCCGGTTGGCGACGTATTCTTCGGCAAAGGCGATCCAAGAAAGGCCCTCAAGGCGTTGTTCGAAAATCCGAAAAAGACTCGTCCGCAACTGCGAGCGTTGGCCGGCAGCATCACGTTGGTCCCCCGAAAAGCCAAGAAAGGCGTCCAACCCAACAGCCGTATTGCTCTCATCTGGTGGGACACGAAAGCCGACAAAGTTCGCCGATCGACCTCTCTCAAGGACAACACATTCCATCCGAAAACCGACCGACTCCTGGCTGTCCTGGCCGTCCTCGACAACAAAGCGATTCGCAGAGGAAAGTGGCGGCCGTGGGCCAAGCGACCAAAACTTCCTGTGCCCAAGGGGTGGATTCCCAAAAAGAGGAGGCCGAACGATCGCTACCATCGCCGGCAGGCCGTTGGTCTTGCTCTCGCAGCCCTGAGTTCAATCTCACAAGGAGACTTCGCGGGCGAACAGCATCGCTGGCTTGCGTCCCAACAAGGTGTGGACGATGACATCGCTTGTTGGCTGATGCGCAAACATAAGGCCACGAAAGCCTACGTCAACGAACGCGACCGCGTGGTGGTGTTGGCCGTGTACCAGTATCCGAAATCCACAGGGCGCATATGCAGTAAGTATCGGTTCTATGCCGTGTCGGCGTCGGGCAAACTCGAAGTCCAAAGCGGTGGAGCCGTAAGTCCGAACGGAACAGTTTCGATGAGCGTCGGACCAGAGCATTTCGGGGATAATTGAGCCGAGGAACGCAAATTTTGGAAACCTGCTCCGAACGGCTAATTGCCCAACCTTTCACACGGAAACAAGGGAAGACATCTGAGAGGTCGAAGTTCGCTGTGCTCCGGAAAGTGCCGTGTGTTGGCCTCCCAATGTCCGATCCTCAGTGAGCGCATACCGAAAGGTGACCCTATGAACAAACACACGCTCTACAGTTGGCGACCGGAGCAGGGCGGAGAAACACTTCAGGAACAGTACATCCCGCTTCGCCCGATTGAGGCCAACTCGCTGACGAAGACCGACTGGAGTGGACTTAAGTGGGCCTTCCTGCACAGTGGCCAACAGCACCCCGCCGGCAGTGTGGGTTGGGAGATCACGAAGCCGCAGGATTCCGCCCTCACCGTTTATCTGATCGGTCCAGGATCGCCTTGGCAGAAACTCGAATGGGCGCACCTCACCTGGTGGTATCGGTTCTGCTTCGAGAATTATCGGAAGGAACAATTGCAATTGGACTGCGGCGTTCGCGTGAAAGAGATCGACGGAGGCAATACCCCGGAGTGGTTCGTGGAAGTTGGCTGTTTGGACTGGACGCCAGAGCAAATCGACAAAACCATCGTTGCTGTTCTTCGGTGGCACAGCCAAGAAGGAGCGCGGATTGGTCACGTCGCTCGGGAACAATATTCCGAACCGCTCGAGGATTATCCGGGCCTGACCTGCGAGTAACTGCTTGTCTTGCGTATGTCGTTACTTCTGTTGAGGAATTAGGCCGAAAGAAACGGCATCACCAACAGAAGGCGCTGGGCTACACAAAGACCCCGACGGGACGTCTCAACCAACCCCAGCAAATCCATCGACGGAGAAACCAAGTGCTGACTCCTGACCAAGCCATGGAACGCGCCAACGTCATTTTGGCCCACGCCTGGATGGTGCGAACGTTCCTCAAGCACTCCGAAGACATCGAAGACGAAGAGGACATGCTCGAAGTCCACCGCACCATCTTTGACGCCGTCCGTGCCCTCGAAGGGAGCTACCAACGCAAGGACTCCAAAGAGTACATCCGCCGACTCAAGGGAAAAGTCCCCAAGCTCCGTCGCGTCGCCGAATTCTTCGCCGCCGAATACAAGAACATCACGACCCACACGAACTTCGAAATGGCTTCGATTTCGTTGCTCGGCGTCGTCCAGCACCTCACTGAAATCCTTGACGAATTGCAGAAGGCAAAGGAAACCCAAGACGAAGCATAATCCTTCGGTAATTCCATTTCCCCTGACAGGAGGAACAGCATATGTCTTCGCGTATTGGTCTGGCACGGCTAATCGCCGCGGTCTTCGGCGCGGCGTTCTTCATCAATCCCTTTGCCCCGGCCTGTTGTCCCGCTCCACGAAGTGGCAAGCCGGTCGTCAACGCCGACCAAACGGTCATCCTCATCTGGGACGCCAAAAAGAAACGCCAACATTTCATCCGCAAGGCGACCTTCCAAAGCGAATCAGACGACTTCGGATTCTTGATTCCGTCGCCGAACCTCCCGGAACTCTCGGAGTCGGGCAACGACGCTTTCCCGTACCTTGCCAATTTGACGAAGCCCAGAGTTGTCACCAAGAAAAGGCCGACTCCGAGTGGTGGTGGGTGTTCGTGCGGTGTTGGTTCGGCATCAAAAAATGTAGCGATGCCCGCGGGCGCGGATAGGTCCGTGAAGGTGGAATTGCAAAAGGTCGTCGCGGGGTTTGACGCTGCTGTCCTCAAGGCCACGACGGCCAAGGCCCTCGTCGATTGGCTCAAAGACAATGGCTACGCGTGGTCACCCGAGATCCAGAAATGGGCCGAGCCGTACATCGAAAAAAAATGGCGCATCACGGCCTTGAAGATCGCCAAAAAGAAAGACGCGAAGGACAAGAAAGCCGTCGTCGCGAAGGCTCTGCGGATGAGCTTCGACACCGAACGGCCCTTGTTCCCCTACCGCGAACCGGAATACACACGATCGGCCAAAGACCTCATCAAGGGCTCGCGCCTCCTTCGGATCTATTTCATCGCGGAAGCTCGCTACCAAGGAAAACTGACGAAAGCGAATCGGTGGACCGGTCGAGTCGCATGGTCAAATAAACTCTCTTCCGAAAATCGCAAAGAAGTTCTCAAGCAACTCAAACTTCCC
>CAYYUU010000794.1:0-4362 GCA_964474955.1 uncultured Alcaligenaceae bacterium
ACGCCGAAACTTCACCTTCCTGCGTCTCGATGATCGGCAAGGCCGTCAACGAACCACCCGTCCCGGCGACCTTGGCGACTTTGTGATCGGGGAAGTTCGCGACGTCTTTGAGGGCCTTCTCTTTTTCGAGCGGGCCAACGTACACTTTTCCGTCCTCACCCGGTTGCCGCGCTTCGCCCTTCTCGTTGTTGACGCCCCAGTCTTCTTTGACCTCGTCGTCGTTGACGTGGTTGGGAACGATGACCCACTTGTCGGCGAGTCGGGCCGATCGTTCGAGCAAACGCGAGTGAGCGTAGAAAACGTCCCCAGGGTACGCCTCACGACCCGGCGGACGACGCATGAGCAACGACAACTGTCGATAAGCCGCCGCTTGCTTGGTCAGGTCGTCATACACAACCAAAGTATCGCGGCCCTGGGACATGTAGTATTCCGCCATCGCACAACCAGCGTAGGGAGCGATGTATTGCAGCGGAGCCGACTCCGACGAAGCCGCCGAAACAACGATGGTGTAATCCATTGCGCCGTAATATTCGAGGGCCTGAACGAGCGAGGCCACCGACGACGCTTTCTGCCCGACCGCGACGTACACGCAGATCACTCGTTCTTCTGGCGGTGCTTCTTTCTGGTTGATGATGGCATCGATGGCGATGGCCGTCTTCCCAGTCTTGCGGTCGCCAATGATTAGTTCGCGTTGGCCACGACCGATCGGGATCATCGCGTCGATGGCCTTGATGCCCGTTTGCAGAGGCGTTTCGACCGGTTGTCGGTCGGCCACGCCGGGAGCGGCCGTCTCGATGTATCGCTTTTCGCTCGTGACGATCTCGCCCTTGCCGTCGAGCGGCTGGCCGAGCGGGTTGACGACGCGACCGATCATAGCCTCGCCAACAGGCACTTCCAAAAGCTGATTCGTCGCCCGAACTTCGTCGCCTTCTTTAATCTCGAGGTATTCGCCGAGAATAATGATCCCGACGGAGTTTTCTTCCAGGTTGAAGGCAAGGCCGAATGCTCCGGTCCGAGGAAACTCGACCATCTCCCCGGCCATCACGCCACCGAGCCCGTAGACGCGAGCGATCCCGTCGCCGACTTCGATCACGCGGCCCGTTTCCTGGGCCCGGATGCCTTCGCCAAATTTTTGAATTTCGCTTGTGATGAGGGATGCAATTTCGCCGGTATTCATATGGCATTCACCCAGTTGGAAAGATACGGTCGCGAATTTGTTCGATCCCGTAGCTACTTCGTGATTTTATGTGTTTTCGAATCTTCTCGATCTCGCCTCGCACGGATGCGTCGAAGACGAAGTCCGCCACTTGCAAAATGAGGCCACCCAGGAGAGCCGGGTTGACGGTCTCTTCGAGCATGGGCTCGAGGTCGAAACTTTCTCGGAGGTCGTTCGCGAGCTGTGCCTTTTGGTCGTCCGAAAGAGGCACGGCGCTCTCGACACGAACCGGAATCCGACGCATACGTTTATTGTGCAGATCCAACAACGCTTCGTAAACGGCCCGAATGATTGGCAACCGATCCCGTTGGGCCAGGACTTGTAAAAAGTTGTAGACCAGATGGTGACAGCGGTTTTGGAAGGCGTTCTGGAGAACTTTTTTCTTCTCGCCCAGGTCGATCGCCGCGCTGGCCAAAAACTCTTCGAATTGCGGCTGTTGCTGGAACACATCGTTGACCAGACCACCCAGTTCGTCCTTCACCTGGTCGGTGCTGTTTTCGGCTTCGGCAGCGTTGAGTAACGATTCGGCATAAACCTTCGCAACGCGCTGTTCCTCGAGCGTGATTCCACGAGTGAACTGTTGCGGTGAGGCAGTAGGGTCCATGATGGCGGTGCTCTATTTACGCGTGTTGCGTGCGTTTGTTACGTCGAGAGGATCGGTTTGGGGCAGACGGACAAACAAGTGTCGCATTTGGCTTTTTGTCTTGAGCCGCGCAGTGTTTCCTCCTTTGGGGCGACAGATCTTAGCCGTGGCCGTCAGGCCACGGAAGGGTGAGAACGCTTCATTTCCCCGTGGGTTGACACCCACGGCTATGATCTGTCGCCGCTGGGACGGACGGATAAACAAGTGTCACCTTTGTGGTTGTTCGGAGAGTGTCGTCTTTCGCGTAGCGAAAAGCAACTTTCCCAAATGCGGCACTGAGTGCTCTGAGTTGCATCACAGGGAAAAGGAAATCAAGGCGTTTTCCGCCTCGCCAAATGAACCCTCGCCTCGGTGCGAACCAAAGCGGGCTCATCTACACCTGCAGCTTCTCGCAGCAGATCATCGATTCCAGCTGCATTCACTTCGGCAAGTCCTCGCGACGCACCGGCCCGCAGCCAAATATTTTCGCTTCTCAAAAGCCCCGACACTTGCCTATCTTTGGCATCGCCGAGAATCCTGGCAAGAGCAACCGACGCCACATAACCGGTCGGCATTCCCAGTGGGCCATAAGTCCCACTCGGATTTTTCGCAACGGCATATTTCGCGAGCACCGGAACAGCCTCGCGCGCCTTCAACTTTCCGAGGGCATCGCACGCCCACCAGAACCCCACCGTGTCTTCGCGTTTGATGAATCCATCCAGTTTCTTGATAAGGACCGGAATCATTTTCTTGTCCTTCCGCTCAGCTATCGTTTTCGCCGCCAAACAATGCATGTGCGGATACGGCGATTCAAGAGCCTTCGTGAGATATTCCCGAGCTTCGTCTTCTTCGAGCTTTGAGAGACGTTCGAACGCGAGCCGAGTTTCCTCCACTCGCTTCGTCATCATAAAGCGTGCTCCCCGCGCTTGGGCCATGTTGAGATTCCGGAAGTTCGTGGGCTCGAAACACGACAAGAAATATTGCCGGAACTTCGCCGCTTCTTTCGGCGGAGACTCCACTACTTTGGGCAACTCACGAAACGTTATATCCTTCCACTTCAACCCTCGCGGCGGATAGTGGGCCTCCAGGGGAATCGGCTTGATCGCGGGGACCTCAAAGGCCTTTTTCCCTTCCAGGAAATACTGATCCCGAATGTCGGCAATTCCATTTCGAGCTTCTCGCCGTATGATCGTGAGCGGGTCCGTCGCAGTCATGTGTGCCAAAAGAGGGACGGCATCGGCGTTGCCCCGTCTTGTCAAACCGCGAACGAGACCATACCGAATATCGCGATAGATTTTCTTTGGGTTCGCAAAGACCTTGAGCGTCGAAACGTCTTTCGCGTGGCGCGCGAGTGTCTGCACAAGATACGCCTTGTCGCGGAACGGAGTCCCCGGCATCCCTTGACCAATGCTCGTGATTTCGGGAAACGCATACGGCTTCAAGGCTTCTTCGCGGAGAACTTTCTCGGCCTTCGGTCCAAAGCCCATCCGACCGAGAAGAACCGCGGCATCAATCCGTTCACGATGGTTCTCAGACGTCAACAACGGCACAACGAGTTCTTCGAGTTCCTGCCGAGACCGTTTGGTTTTCAAATCTCTCGCCGGATCGAGTAAACACTCCAACAACCAAACGGCCTGCTCGGCACCGAGTTCCTTCACAACCGGAAATCGCCGACCATGTTCGCTGAAGGGACGTTCGAGATTCACCCCTTTGAGCAACTGTTGATATAACGGATCACCTTTCTGGTGTTTGCCTTTCAGTGCGTCAATCAGAAGTCCGACCGCCTTCTTGCGAATCCCGCTGCGCTCGAGCATCACTCGTGGCATCAACACTCTTTGGGATTCGTCACGCATTCGATCTTCGAAACGCGGCTTCTCCATGAACGTGTTGGGGAGAAGGGCTATCAACAGATAGACGTCGGGGAGCGACACCTTCGCTCCTGCGATGAGGAGCCCATAAATCAAAGCGTATTCTTCGGGACGAGGTCCACGCTGCAGATACCGACTGATGTGAACTCGTTTGAGAGGGACTTCACTACGCACTGCGGCCCACAAAGCCTTCTTCGCTTCGGGCGTTCCGATACGTCCCAAGGCAATCGCCGCTTCGGTCGCGAAGTTCTCTTGCTTGTGGTTTTTCAGGAGAGGGATCAAAGACTTGACTGCCGCCTTTGATTTCAGTTTCCCCGCAGCGCGGATGCTGGCGATGCCGGAGAAGGCAAGCAACCCCTCACCCTCAATCCCTCTCCCCAAACTTGGGGAGAGGGAAGCCAAAGCGCGCGCGGCATGAAACCGAACTTGCCAGTCCTTATCCTTCGTCGCAGCTTTGAGAGCTTCCCGCTCTTGCTTCGTACCCAACCGAGTCAGCGCCAGAGTCGCCGCACGCCGCACCGTTGTAGACTTGTCTTCCAACAATTTCGCAATCTTCGAAACGTCCTTTTCGGTTCCGTCTTCGATGTACATGAGCATCTCGCAAGCCCGCGCCCGAACTTCTGGGTTTTGACTTTGCAACAACTTACTCCACTTGC
>CAYYUU010000795.1:0-4359 GCA_964474955.1 uncultured Alcaligenaceae bacterium
CCACTCACAAACTTGCGGTCTCAAAGTGAGCGCGGTTTAGATACGATTTTCGGTGACTTCTTCGACGCCTTTGCTCAGGGCGGCGATCACATGAGGCAAGTCCCGATCCGGGACTTGCGCAGTTTGCTTTTTTCCTTCCAGGGTTCGTCGTAAAACGTCAGCGTAATCAAGCATAAGAGGGCCTCCGGGGAGAAGATATCTCTCAAGGCCCCACAACCACTGTCGGACACTGACATCTCGCTGGCGCGTACGGAGCGATCTGCGGCGCCAGCCATTGAATGGCCGATGGGAAAAACGATTTCGCGGTCCGGATGTTATGGCGGCCTCGCGGGCTGTATCGTGTGGTAATGTGAACCCCCTGTCGCCGAGCATGATACAGAAAACTCTCGATCTGAGCATCGAGATTGAATTCGTCCCGCCCTCCGTACGCAACGAACATCGAGAGTTCCCCTGGTTTGAGTTGGGATCGAATCATGATTTCCACGGGGTTGTCGCGAGACATCATGGCAATGGCACGAGGGCCGCGGCCGTAAAGGGGGTAAATGACCTGGCGGACCGTGAACGGAAAGATGCCCGCATAGATTCCAAGCGGTTCGAACGGTCGATCGACGTTCGTTCGCCAACAGGCACAATCGGGCCGGAAATTTCCAAAGTATTTGCCCCGACAATCGATCCATCGCACGTTCAAAGGAGGATAGATTCCCAGCACACCGCCGAAGCGATCGCGGAGTTTGATGCCGTGATGGTATGCGGCCCCGCCGCCGAGGGAGGCCCCGGCAATGATGTGAGCTTTCCTCTCGGGTCGAATCGGGTAGTTGTTGTGGACGAAGTTCCAAACGTCACGGACCAGATAATCGCCATAACGTCCCAGACATGTGTTCACGAACCCACTGTGAGTGTCGAACAAACCACCTCGGCCTGCTTTTGTGCCGTCGGGAATGACGATGATCAAAGGAGGGAATTGCCCGCAGCTGATCGCACGATCGACCGTTGTTATTCCTTCTTGAAGAAATTGGCTTTCGTCGGCTCCCAGGCTGTGCAACCAGAACATCATCGGGTATCGTTGAGTGGGGTCGAAATTGGGGGGCAGATAAACGTACAAATCGCGTTTTTCCTGTAGCGCTGCCGACCAAATCCGGCAATCTTTTCCATGGTTGTTGGTGTGGTCGACGATACGACCACATAACGTCCGATTCAATCGTTTGATGGAGCCCCGGAAACGACGACCAATGGCGTGAGCATCCGGGACCCAAACCAATAAAATCACAACGGCACTCAGTACGAATAAACGAGAGATGGGTTTCACGGATTTTCTCGGCGGCTGAAACAAGTTGTAACGGCACTGCGGTCGGGTCAGACTTCGCGACGTCTTTTAGATTCGGCATTTGCGGGTTGGATTTCGGCATTTGAGTCGTCCAAAAGTAAGGAGAATTCCGGACGTGGGGTCCGGATCGACCAGATTCGTCGGTTGTACAGCGAGAGTAACGCCAAACTGACCTTCTTCAATTCCGGTCCGACTTTCTGAGCTTGCGCGGAAAGAACTCGTTGGTGGCTTTCAACACCCAATCGACAGGACAGTAAGTTTTTTCGCCGCAAAGAGATCAACACGCAAGTGGTCTGGAGATTCTTCTGACTTTACCGGCCCGGCCCGTTGATCGAAGAGTAAGGTGTGTATTCGTTAAGGGAGACGCGGAAGGCTGGGTTGACAGGAAAAATCTGGAAACATTCGTAATGTTTCTTATCAATTTGCGTATACTTACATTACAAGAATCTAGCGGTGCGGACTTTGGTGACGCCGCTTTGGGTGAGAGACATCTCTTCTTTGGGGACTCCCTCCGAGAGTCGAGTTTGTTGGGTTTCTTTTTTCGTCAGAAGCCCGTCTCATCTCATCCTTGGTCGCTCCGAAATTGCAAATTCTTGGAACCGAACGCAAGGATTTCAGGTAGCACACTTGAAAATACCCTCGAACTTCCCGGCAATGAAGTTTTCCATAAGCACTGAGGATCATCATGGCAAGTAAACGATTAACGGTCGCGCAGCGCCGAGAAATTTTTCAAGCCCTCGTCGATACCCAAGACGAGATGCCTTTGAAGGTTCGCGAGTCCTACAAGATCGTGACTGACAAGTTTTCGATCACCGATTCGCAACTGCGGCAAATCGAAAACGAAGGCATCGATAAACAGTGGCCACCTTTGAACGAACCAGTTCCGAGCGTGGCGTAAAGTCCACGGCGGTGAGGAACGTTCCTCCCGAAAGATCACAATCAGCTGCGCATGAACAAAAAGCTCTCGGAATTTTCCGAGAGCTTTTTTCGTTTATCCAGCAGCTGCGCGGTCGTTGTGATCGTAGGTCCACGCGGGACGCGTGGACCTACGATTCCCCCAGCCGCGTCTGACAATCAGACGTGAACCCTGAAGTTTATCACGACGCTTTCGAATCCGGACTTTCGCCGTGCGAGTGGGAATGATGGTGCGAGTGTCGGTAGAGTCCAGCACCGATGCCGTAAGTCTCAAGGAGTCTGTCGGCTTTGAGAATTTCCTCGGGACGTCCCGAACATTCGATTCGCCCATCTTTCAGACATAACACTTGATGAGCGTGTTTGTTCACGATGCTCAAGTCGTGCGAGACCAACACCATCGTGACCTTTGATTCTTTATTGAGGCGGGAGAGGACTTCGTAGACTTCTTCCTGCCCTTGCGGGTCGATTCCGGCTGCGGGTTCGTCGAGCAGTAACAACTCGGGTTCCGGATGGAGAGCCAGAGCCATCAAGACACGCTGGAGTTCGCCGCCCGATAGCTTTTCGACGGCCTTGTTAAGCATCCGATTGGGGTCGTTGAAAACGCGATCCAGCAGTTCGAAAATCTTTCGGTCGGTGTTGCGTGTGATGCCCAAAAAGATAGGAAGACGTTGAAGTCCCAACGCCATCAGATCGCGGACGGTCAACGGCAACTTCGCGTCGATGTGGAGTTTTTGCGGCACGTAGCCGATGTGCTCGGGGCGAGGGCGAGTGTGATCATGTCCGCAAAAAAAGCGGATTTCGCCCTGGTGCGGAATTTCCTTGAGGAGGGCCTTGAGGAGCGTCGTCTTCCCCGACCCATTCATTCCGATCAGGGCATTGATCTGACCACGGGCCAGTTCGCCATCGACGCCCTTGAGGATTTCCGTTCCGCCGAGCGTCACGCGAACGTTTTTCAAACGAATGAGGGGGGTACTCATTTGAGACCTTTTGCCAGGTTCTCGATGTTGGTCTTCATCGACTCAATGTAGTAATCGGCGGTCAGTTCGGGAGCCGTCTCGAGCGTATTGAATTCGATGAGCGAGACCTTCAGGATGTCCTTCTTGTCTTTATTGATGTTCTTTGCTTCTAAGTCGTAGGCCTCCTGGATTCGATCCTTCAACCCTTCGGCGCGTTTCTTGGGGTGTCCGGGTTCGTAGAGGATCACTCGGGCCTTGCTTTCGACGCTCTCTTTGACGAGCTTGGTAAACTCCGCGACGCTCATCGATCCACCTGCCGATTCGTTCCGAATGGATTTGCCGAGGTCCAGGTCGAACGACTTGGCGAAATATTTCATCGCATCATGCCACGGAACAATCGGTCGTTTCTTGAGCCCTTTGAATTGTTCCTCGCCGAACTTCTTCAAGTCTTTGAGTTCAGCAATGTAATTCTTGGCGTTCTCGACGTAGGTTTCTTTGTGTTCGGGGGCCGCCTCGATGAGCTTGTCTCGGATGATTTCGACCATCTTGATGGCGGGCTCGATGCCGAGCCACGCGTGAGGATCGGGACTCCCGCTCGTGCGAAAGACCTTGAGTTTGTTGGGCAGGTACTCGCCAATCCGGATGACTTTGAGTTTCTTGTTGCCGGAACTGCTGACGATCTGCTTGAACCAGTTGTCGAGTCCGAGTCCGTTCACCAAAAACAAATCCGCCTTCTGCGCTTCCGTCACGGTCGCAGCGGAGGGGTCGAAATCGTGCGGGCTCACGTTCTCACACAGACTTCGGACTTTGACGTGGTCGCCACCGACTTTCTTGACGAAGCAATACAGCGGCGGAAATGAGACGAGGACTTTGGGGCCTTCGCCTTCGGTTTCTTCCCACGGATCGTGAGCCGGTGAGCACCCGTGTATTCCCAAGCACAAGAACACCAACCCAACGCCACCAACCGCAACGCACATCCTGAAGAACAAACGCCACCACCAATTTCTTTTCATGGGATTTACCCGACTGCAGGAATACTTTGTATAATTCAATGGGATTGTAGCAAACCGTCGTCTGTGGTCCAATAGAACGTCCCAACGAACGGCACAAGTCTGCGGACTGAGACAGGAGCCACCAACTCCACAGGCGAGGGCCTCTTCGTGT
>CAYYUU010000796.1:0-4339 GCA_964474955.1 uncultured Alcaligenaceae bacterium
ATCGGTGAGCAGTTGGTTGTGGAGTCATAACCAACGATTATTTACGAATCATGAGGCGAACACACCGGCTTCCAAAAGTATCTCTATGAAATAAGGCCACGTGTGCTTCCACTATTTACGAGAACGTCTCCCGATTGAGAAAAACGCGACCAAGTCGCAAGAGCTCGATACTGATGTCAACCACGAAACAGAATTTGCCGAACCCACATCTCATTCGTATTCCCGAGTTGTGTCTCGTATTGTTGATTGGCTCGTCCGGTTCGGGAAAATCCACGTTTGCCAAGAAGCATTTCCAGGCGACCGAAATTCTCTCGTCCGATTATTATCGCGGTGTTGTGTCTGACGACGAAAACAGTCAGGACGCCAGCGCCGATGCTTTCGAAGTCCTTCACTTGTTGACGGCCAAAAGACTGGCGCGCGGATTGCTCACGGTCATTGACGCGACCAACCTCAAGCCAGAAGCTCGAGCTCCGCTGCTTCGGTTGGCGAGGATTTTTCAAGTCGAACCGGTCGCCATTGTTCTCGACGTCGGTACCGAAGTTTGCCACGCTCAGAACGAACAACGACCCGACCGAGTTGTTGCTTCGTGGGTCGTTGATCGACATGCCGAATTAGTTTCCGCGGCCATCAAGTCGCTCCAAACAGAGCGAGTCAAACAAGTCTTCGTGTTGCGTTCGCGAGAAGAGATCGACAACGTCACAATCGAACGGCTTCGGTTGCCGGTTAATATGCGCGAACATTGTCCGCCATTCGACTTCATCGGTGATGTGCATGGTTGCTTCGATGAGTTATTGTCTCTCATGGAAACACTCGGATATCTGGTGGATTGCCAGACGAAAGACCAAGAACGACAATACGTTGTCACTCATCCCGAGAACCGGCGACTCGTTTTCGTGGGGGATTTGGTCGATCGTGGTCCGAAAGTCCCGGAAGTGCTCCGCCTTGTCATGGACATGGTCGAGAGCGGCGTTGCGTTTACCATCACGGGCAATCATGACGACAAACTCCGTCGGCAACTTCGGGGCAATAAGGTAAACATTACTCACGGGCTTGCCGAGACTTTGCAACAACTCGAACAGGAAACCGATGCGTTCCGCGAACGAGTGTCGGCGTTTCTGGAAAGGCTCTCGCCGCACTTTGTGTTGGACCGTGGTAAGATCGTCGTGGCTCACGGCGGATTGAAAAAAGAGTTGCACGGTCGTGTCACGCCAAAAGCTCGGAGCTTTGCGCTTTATGGTGACACGACCGGAGAGAAGGACGAGAACGGGCTGCCCGTCCGTCGCAACTGGGCCGCAGACTACGATGGGAAGGCCATCGTTGTGTATGGCCACACTCCTGTCGAAGAACCGATGTGGGTCAATCGAACGATCAACATCGACACCGGATGTGTTTTCGGCGGCAAGCTGACGGCGTTGCGGTACCCCGAACGGAAAATCGTTTCGGTGCTTGCGTTGAAAAAATACGCTGAGGCAAAACGGGCATTCTTGACAGCACATCACCAAGAGCCGGTCTCAAAACTCGAAGGGAACGAACGTGGACATGTACGAGTCGATCTACCAAACAATCCTCGAAAATCCAGAGGTCGACGCGCCGCGGCTCGTGCTCGCCGACTGGCTCGAGGAGCAAGGCGAATACGATCGCGCCGAGTTCATCCGCGTGCAAATCGCCATCGCACAAAGCGAATCCGGTGATCCCAATTTGGAGGCGTTGAAGATTCGGGATGAAGAACTTCGTAAACGCTACGAGAGAGAATGGCGTGCAAAATTTCCAACAATTCACGGCATGCTTTGGGGTCGGTACAACCGAGGATTCGTCTGGCATGTCGGGATCAAAGAGCCGACCCGATTCGCAAAGCAGGCCGATGCGATTTTCATGACGAATCCAATTATCTCGATCTCAATGCACTGGAGCGCAGTAGTTACTCCACTCATCGAGTCTTCAAACATTCAACGGATTCGGCATTTCGACCACTGGGTTGGTCCGGAGAGCCTCTTGGAACTGAGGCAGTTTTATGAGTCTGAGTATTGTCCTCCATTAAGAACTCTCCGATGGCGCTTTTCGTTTCCTCAAGAAGGAGAATCGTGGGGAACGAAAGCGGATTCCATGATCGAATTGCTTGCTCAATGCCCAGCGATGTCTCAGCTTGAACGCTTTGATATGGCGGGCAGGCATCTGGGGCCTGGTGCCCAATTGACGAACACTGCGGCCAAGTTTCTTCTGGATTCAGATCATTTGACAAGTTTACGGGAAGTCGGGTTTCCGCAGACCTCCTTCTCCAAGGCTACGTGGCGAGCTTTGAAGAAACGTTTTGAGATTCCTCCGAAAGTCGGCTAGTGGGCTACTCGATCTGGAAGAATAACGATCCGTTGTCTCGGTGTGAGCGAGCAACCTTCGAATCGAATGTCGCACAGCGTTTCCTTCTTTGAGGCGAAATATTGTGAGGCGTGACGGGAGTCCTCAAGGGTCGTTCCTCTCGAATACCCGCAAGGCCGCGTCAAAAGAGACGCGCTCCACCCCCACGCGGCCTCACGGCCACGCCTACAATCTTCCGCCGCTGCGCGGCTCTAGACAAACTAGCTACGACAAGGATTTATCCGACTGGCCCTGGGGAAGCAGGCGGGTGAGGTCTGCGCCAGGATCGTCGCTCAGGTGATCGATGCGTCGTAGATCTTTTGAATAGATGCGTCCAGCGTGGCGTTAAACTGCTCATCGGATTGTTGAGCAGTCAAACCCTCAGCCAACGCCCGCGAGAAGCTCGCCACGACTCCCTTGTTCTGGCGTAACAGCTCGTTGGCTTGCTCCTGCGAATAGCCGCCCGAGAGCGCGACCACTCGCACGATTTTGGGATGATTGACAAAGTCGGTGTAGAGGCCAGGCTTCGTGGGAATCGTGAGCTTGAGCATGACCGGCTGGTCCGCCGAGAGCCCGTTGAGCTGTTCCAGGATGTTTTCCTTGAGCATGTCTTCGGCCTTGGCCTTTTCTGGACAGTGGATGTCCACCTCTGGCTCAAGGATCGGCACAAAGCCGGCGGCAAGGATCTGTTTCCCTATCTCAAACTGTTGGTTGACAATCTCCTTGATGCCGGCTGCATTGGCCTGCTTGACGACCGAACGCATCTTGGTTCCAAAGATGGCGTTTGACTTGGCCTTTTCCAGGAGGGAGTCAAGGCCGGGCATGGGCTTCATCAACTGAACCCCGTTCTCTTCGGCGGCGAGTCCTTTGTCCACTTTCAGGATCGGCACCACCTGTTTGACGTTCCACAGGTAATCCGACGTGGGGCGGCCCTCGATTTGTCTGTCCATGGTCATTTCGAAGAGAATGGCGCCGAGAATCCGCTCACCCGTGAAGCTTGGGCTTGTGATGATCCGAGTCCGCATCTGATGGACCAGATCGAACATCTCGTCGTCGTTGGACCACGCATCTTCCTTAATGCCGTAACGGGCCAGAGCACCTGGCGTGCTGCCACCACTTTGGTCCAGAGCAGCAATGAAACCGGGAGCCGACTTCATTTTTTGCAGTTGTTCTTGGTTCATCATAGACTCCTTCAGTTTTTGGTAGGTTAGAGCAGGTGATTAGGGAGCTATCTTGACCGAGCTTGGGTGTTTCTTTTTTCTCGAGTTCCGGGGCGTCAGCTGAGCCGGTTGCTTGCCCAACTCGACAGCCCACTGGCCAACCGATTCGACAGCTCAGGTCATGCCCTGAGTATAAACATTGTGCTCGCAAAGTGCGATGCGTTTACCGAGAGTTTCTGGGGTAAGACGTTCCCGTGTTTGATTTTTCAAAGGTCATTTTGAAAAAATCAAGGGGTCGTGTTTGACGAGCGGTTCCCCGAAACAAAATGGGCATCCCCAGTCTACTCCACTCGTGGAGGGGTTGGGGGCGAGGCGGAAAACGCTAGGAACCAATACCAAAGGAAAACAAAAATACGAAAGCGGCAGCTCCGCTGCCGCACTCCAAAAACAAAAAGCAAAGACGAAAATACGAAAGCGGCAGCTCCGCTGCCGCACTCCAAAAACAAAAACAAAAATACGAAAGCGGCAGCTCCGCTGCCGCACTCCAAAAACAAAAAGCAAAGACAACGGCACACGGAGTGTGCCTACTACTAAAAAAGCAAAATAAAAACTTGTATCTCTTCCTCTGACACGTACACACTATGACACGGTCTCCATGGAGGAATGTGAGGACAAGAAATACATCTGAAAAAAACATATCTCGGAAATTTTTAACTTGAATTCATATATTCGAATCATTACATTTTCTCAAGATCGCAGCATCAATTGGCTTTGATCGCGTCTCTCAAACTTTCTCCCGTTGTTCCAACTCACACTTTCTCATTAAT
>CAYYUU010000797.1:0-4329 GCA_964474955.1 uncultured Alcaligenaceae bacterium
GAAGGACTTTGAGAGCATTGGCTCGTTTTCAAAGTCCCTCTCCCCGCTTGCGGGGGAGAAGGCCAAGAAAGATAACACTGTGGGTGAGGGGAAAACTTTCGGTCTCAAAGTGAGCGCGGTTTAATGTGTAAGTGCATGTTTGTTTTGTTTCGGGGAGTGTCGTCTTTCGCTCGGGCGGACGGATAAATTAGTGTCAGATTAGGCTTTGGTTTTGAGCCGCGCAGTGTTTGCTTCCGAACAAGACAAAAAACACGACCCTTATGGATCCGATAGCCCAAGCGAAAGAACGCCGATAAGACAAAGCGTCCTTTCGCGGCGGAGAACATGCTTTTGCCCTCAGGCAAAAGCATGATGCAGAGTCTAGGAACCAGCATCGTTCCAAACGCGACTCTTATTTATCCGACTGCCCGAGCGAAAAGCAACTACCCAACAATCGATATAAGGATCACGGCCATGCTCGAAATCGAAATGAAATTTCCGGTCGATTCGCTCGAGCCTGTGATGGCGAAGCTCACCGAACTGGGGGCACTGACCGGAGAAGCACGCACAGACACCGATCGATACTTCAACGCGCCGGATCGCGATTTCGGACAGACCGACGAAGCCCTGCGGATTCGTTCGATCGGTGAGCACAATTTCATCACCTACAAAGGTCCTAAGAAAGACGCCCAAACGAAGACCCGCACGGAACTAGAGTTGCCGTTGATCGAAGGTGCGGAACACGCCGAGGCTTTCGGGACCCTGCTCGAACACCTGGGCTACAAGTTCGTTGCCGTCGTGGAAAAACAACGACGACTGTTTCATTGGAAAAGCGACGAGTTCGAACTGGAGATTTGTCTCGACGAAGTCGAAGGACTCGGCCACTTTGTCGAGTTGGAGATTGTGGCGCCCGAAGAGCAACTCGAAGCCGCCAAGCAAACCCTCGGAAAGCTCGCCGAAACGTTGGAATTGAAAGAGAGCGAACGGCGTTCGTATTTGGAGCTGCTTTTGGAAAAACAGAAAGGCCAAGCTTGAGGACTTGGCCACGATTTTTCCGAGAACACTACTCCGGGATTTTGAGGTTAAGGACGTTCCCATCCTTCGCTTCAATGGTCACACGCAGCGGAGACTCTTCTTTCTTCCCGTACTTGGCATCGAACGGGGGCGGCTTGGGGAGTTTTTTCGCAAAGGGCGACGGGACAGGGTCGTACGTCACCTGCACACGATATTCGCCTGCCGGCGCTCCATCGTAAGCCTTGTACGTCGTCAGCTTGAACGATCCGTCGGCGTTGGTCATCGCGGTCGGAGATGGGACTTTCTCCTTGGGACCATCGACCGGGACAAGGACAATGTGGACTCCTTTGTAGCCCTTGCCGTGGATGAGCAGTTTTCCTTCCGTGGGGTAAGTCGGAGGACGACCATCTCCGCAGCCTCCGACAACCACGAGGAGACCCAGGATGGGCCAAACCAGGATTCCCAGTTTGGCCTGACCACACCATTTATCTTTCGAAGCCGTGCTCATGTGCTCGGAATCACCTCACCCTTTCGACGCGTAACCATGTAGAGCACCGATACGGCGCTCACGTTTTGGCCAATGAATCGAACCGATCCGTCACCCATCACGGCGTTCATTCCGCCTGTGTGGAAGCCATACAAATTCCACAACAAACTCCCGAGAGGGTGGGAATTTGTGCAGTTGACGATGCAGGGGCCAGCCACCACGGTGCCCGTTTCGTCCGACCCGCCCAACCAGGTTTCCGAAGCCAAAGGATCGCCCCAACCGCCACCCTGTTGTGGATTCATCGGGTCGGTCACGTCCCGCCCGCGCACATAATGGCGAGGCCGACCGGCCACTTCTGCGAGGAGGAGAGTGTTCGAAGTCCCGTCCTGGATTTGGGCCATCCGGGTCTTCTTGTTGGCTTCCAAAAACCCTTCCCGTTGGCCACCGGCGTTGGTCGCGGCGATGGCATTCCAAGCCGTGCTGTGCACGCCGGCGACCGGGGCATAATCACTCGGCGCCGCCTGATAGGTCACCGACCCGGCGGGATAACCGAGAAGAGGGCTCACGTCGTTGGTGTAAATCTCGTGATCGGGAGAACTCGGGCACTCCATGACTTTGATACGCGTCTGGATCGCGGCCCGGTTGGTCGCCGACGTCGGCAACAGAACGTTTCCGTTCATGTCGTAATTGATGGAGATGTTTCCTGCTTCGATGTAGGGCAAGATGAAGACGCCCCAACCGTGAGCGGGCTCGGCTGCCGGGTTGGTCTCGCCGATGACCCAGAGCGGCGGGAACGCTCGGTTCGCGTCATGGTAATTATGGTACGCCAAGCCAAGTTGCTTGAGATTGTTTTGGCACTCGACTCGGTTGGCCGCTTCCCGCACCTTCTGGACGGCGGGGAGCAACAGGCCGATCAAGATGGCGATAATCGCGATGACGACAAGTAGTTCAATGAGCGTAAAGGCTCTGCGAAACGAACGGTGTGGACTCGGCATGGAACAATTCCTCCCGTGGAGAAAGACCGATCGGAACAGACTGTATGACACAAGCCCAAAGGGCAACCAAGGCCACGAATGCAATGAAATAAAAGTGGGAGCAACAGCCTGTGCGCACAGCACCCGTACACGGGAACCAATCGAAGCCCCCAACAGCATCCCGCGCAGAACGAAAGGAACCACGCGGTGGAAAGGACGGGAAACGAAAATACTATGTTGTTGATAGTAAACTTTGAGAGGCGAAAAGTGTATTAAAATCGCGTGTATTTCTGCACATCTTTCGAATAAGACGGTTCGAGCTTGTGTTGGGGCCGGGAGCACCAGCCTGGCCGGTCAATGACGGAAAAGACGAATCGAGCGTGCCCAACACACGCCGGATACGTCTCTCGTTCTTGGAATTGGGATTTTGTTTTTTTCTCGGAGTTACGCGCGTCTCGAGCAACGTCCGTGAAAGAGTGTTTTTGGTGGCACGTCCCCGAACGAAGTGAGGGGCGTGAATGTATCTTGGGCCCCCAGAAATACCACGCCGCTCGCTGCGCTCGTGGCGTGCCACTGGACAAACAAACCCACCGAGGCCAGACTTTCCGTGGCATTGCCAACGCCGCGCGGACCTACGAGCAGCACAACATTCCAAATCTCATCAAAGCACTTCGCAGACAGGATATGCTCGAAGTTCTATGTCAGAGAAATAATTCAGGGCGTTACATATTAATGCCGTAGTCAAAACTAAAAACTACTCGCACATGTGTTTTTTATGAATGTTTTGAGTATGATTGTTAGACTTTCACCTTGAAAAACGACCTTCCGAAAATGCAACTCGAACTCCTAAAACTCATACACAAAAAACACAAAAATGCCTCGCCTTGATTTTTGTGATTTTTGTGTGCGCATTTTCTACCTTCCACTGGAAAAACGACCTTCCGAAAATGCAACTCGAACTCCGCCGATACTGTTTGATCCAACTGAAAAATCGCTCCACCACATTGCGTTCCTTTTACACGTGCTGATCGATGACCCGAGGTTCTTTGGCATTGCTGCGAGAAGGAATCTGAGCCTCGATGCCTCTGGCCAAAAGTCTCGCAACGAGCTTTTTCGAGTCGTAGCCCTTGTCGCCAATTACCACCTGGGGTTTGAGAACGGACTCGACTAAGTCCTTCGCTTGGGTTACGTCAGCCTCTTGACCTGGCGTAAGAATCAGAACTTGAGGGTTGCCCAAGCCATCGACGCCAGCGTGGATTTTTGTGTTCAAACCGCCTACCGACCGGCCAATCGACTGCTCACCGCTTTTTTCCGCGCCGGCGGAGTGTTGATGAGCCCTTAGGACGCTCGAGTCGAGGAACAACCATTCGGTATCGGGATCTTGTAAATGCTCGAAGATGCGTTGGAAGACTCCCTTTCGGGACCATCGGTTGTACCGTTGAAAAACGCTGTTCGAGTTGCCCATACTCTCGGGCAAGTCTCGCCAAGGTATACCCGTCTTGGCGACGAACAGGATGACGTTGAGGAAGAACCGATTGTCTTGTTCGCAGACCGTAACGCCGGGGTCAGTGGGTTGTCCAGGAAGAAGGTCTTTGATGCGATCGAAATCGGCGTCGGAAATATCATGGCAGCTGACCACAGCGAAATCCTTTCAAATACAGATACAAAATGTCGCTGTAGTTTCAGTAGATTACCCAGATATTGTCAACACGACCTACGCTGTTCCAACCTTCGCTTCGAAAAAGTTGGCCGCCCCGAACCCCAATTCTTTCTCACCGTCGCAGGGGTGCCTGCCAAGCCTCTTTCAGCTCGTCGAGGGATGCCGAAAGAATCCATTGGCCGTTGAGTCCCGCCAAACGAACGTGAGGTTCTTCG
>CAYYUU010000798.1:0-4328 GCA_964474955.1 uncultured Alcaligenaceae bacterium
AGAGTATCGACGAGCCAAGGCGAAAGATTGAGACGAATTTGTAGTTTTTGAGCCAACTTCCACCTTTGGCCACGGGTGCAACAGAAATAACAGTCACAAGTCTTTTGATGACAAGCTTTTGCGATAATGGAATTGGAAATGGGACAGCAAAGAATCGAAATCACACACTACAGAAACCTGGAAAACGATCAGAAACAGACATAACCAAACATTGTTTCTAACCAACTTCGCGCATCTGGCCGATGGGTTGGAGACGTTTGACCATTTTCAAAGTGTTCCCGCCTTGCTTGCGCGGAATGCTCTTGAGTTCGTCCATGAGTTTGCGCATCAGATAGACACCACGCCCCCCAATCCGCAGTTCGGTCGGGTCCATCTCCGGCACGGAGGCCACGTCAAAGGGTTCGCCTTGGTCGTGGAAGCAGATTTCGATCGATTGCGGGGATAACCAACACTGGATTTGGAGGTGGGCGTCCGGGTTGGACTGATGAGCGTGACGGATGACGTTGCTGAAGGCTTCTCCGGAAGCGAGGACGACCGCGTGGGTCATCGGTTTGTCCAGTTTGGCAATCTGACAAGCGGCTTCGACGAAAGCTCTAGCGACTGACAACATCCGCGGTTCGCTCGGAATCGTCAACGTTAAGGGTGGGTTGTCTTGTTGCATGTATGGAAGCCTCCAGGGGAGGTTGAAATTTCGAATCCAGAGCGAGCTGACGGGACTCAAACGGGTTCACAACGACTTCCTTGCGTTGAGACAGTTTATGATTTTCAAAGCTGCCCGAGGATGTTGGACATCCCGTTGGCCTTGAATAGCTTTCTTGAGTGTTTTTCTCAAGATTGTTTTAGTTCTTATTTATTTTACCCCAAGCAGCTGTGGAAGTAGCGACGTTTTTACAAAATTCTAATATTCGTTTGCAACTCCCCCAGCTTGACCTTCTTACTCAGAAGAACACTCAAGAGAGTTGTGGCCCATCAAAAAAACAGGGAAAGAGGGTTCGTTGCAAGACGGCCAGGGCGAATGCTCGATTCAACGCACGTAAACGAACTCATTCGAATTGAAAATGGCCAGACAAACGTCGGACAAAGCCTCTAGATAATGGTCCTGTCCTCGTGTCCCTTCTTTCCGGAGCAACTGGACCTGCTCGGCCAACACTTCCAGGCACAACTGCATTTCTTCCTCGCGGGGCAGACGTGCGTAGGCCAGCCGAAACAACCTTCGGATTTGCTCCTTGCGGTCGTTTCCGCACTCCCGGACAAGTCGGAGGGCGAGCCGTCGTTTCTGTTCCTGGGCGAGGGGTCCGTTCATCAAGATGAGCGCCTGCGGGGCGTAGGTGCTTCGCGAACGCTTGGGGCACGACGTCACCCTGTCCGGTTGGTCGAACATTTCAAACACGGGCAGTCGGACATTCCGCTTGGTAAACAAATAGATCCCCCGTCGGGTGTGTTCTGCCGGGTTCGGATGCGGCAGCCAGAGCCCATCGGGTTCGCCTTCGGTGAAGATCAAGTCGTAGACGGCCTTTTCCAGCGGCACGCGGATCATCGGACCGCCGACTTTCCGCGTGAGGGTCCCGGATACCGCGAGCATGTTGTCCCGAATTTCTTCTCCCGTCAACCGTCTTCGATTCATCCGCCACAACAATTTATTTTCCCCATCGGCCTCTTTCGCTCGCTTATTCCTTGTGCGGCTCCTTTGTTGGTACGCCCGGGACAACACCAGCAGTCGATGTAGGTGCTTGATCGACCAACCGCTTCGGACGAACTCGGTCGCGAGCCAGTCGAGCAACTGCGGGTGCGTTGGCTTCGCGCCGCGTGTGCCAAAATCGTTGGGCGTCGCGACGACCCCCCGACCAAAATGATATTGCCAAATGCGGTTGACCATGACCCGGGCCGTCAAAGGGTGATCCTTGGAGGTAAGCCAGCGTCCAAGTCTTGTGCGTGTCAAACGCTGACCAAGGGCCTGAGCGTTCGGATTCACAAGAACACGCGGATAAGCCGGTTGGACTTTGGCTACTTTCCGTTGCCAGTTTCCGCGAAGCAGTAGATATGTGTCAGGAACTTTGGCAGAATTTTGTACCGTCCAGGCAGTCTTCAGTGGCGTCGGCATGTTGGCCCGCAGGTCGTGGACTTGGCTTCGGAGTTCCGCTTTCCGTCGACGCTGTTCGGGCGTCATGGCGGCCAAGATTTCGTCCCACGTCACGCGGATTAAATTGCCGGCGTCCTTGGCGAGTTGGTTTTGTTTGGGTGTCCGTTTGTTAGAAGGGGTTTCCAGAGCACGGACATAGCGAGCATCGAGTTTCTGCCGCTTTTCGGCAGTCAGGCGAGCCCGAATGGGACTTTCGAGTTGTCGAACTTGTCGCGTCAACGGTTGAATCCTTGAATTGAGCGTGGCGACGGCTTTCTTGTGTCTGGTTGTCTCTTCTTTCGTGGCGAGTGAAACGTCTTTCGGTTCGGCGTCGGCGAAGAACGCCTGCAACCGATAATAATCGGCCTGCGAGATCGGATCGAACTTGTGGTTATGGCATCGAGCACAACCAAGCGTGAGCCCCAAGAACGTGAAACCGATGGCGTCGGTCATCTCCGTGAGGACCTCGTTTCGGATTTCGTCCTTGTCGACGTTCCCACTCACAACATGAACCGGGCCACAACGATGAAACCCCGCCGCGAAAAGTAAACTAGACTTGTGATGGGGATGATTTTCCGCCTTCGGCGGTGTGGAAGCTTTGGCGAGTTCGTCGCCCGCGATTTGTTCCAACACGAACTGGTCGTAAGGCTTATCCGTATTAAAAGCATAGATCACATAATCGCGATATCGCCAGGCATGCGGACGGACACGGTCGCCCTCATAACCATTGGATTCGGCATAACGCACAACATCGAGCCAGTGCCTGGCCCAGTGCTCACCGTAATGGGGCGAAGCCAATAATCGCTCGACGGCCCGTTGGTAAGCGCCCGGACTTTCGTCTTTCAGAAATGCGTCGAGTTCCGTGGGAGTCGGGGGAAGTCCTGTAAGATCAAAGGTCACTCGCCGAAGCAGTGTTGGTCGGTCGGCCTTTGGCGCGAACGTGAATCCATTCGCTTCGAGTCGCGAAAGCAGATAGGCATCGATGGGGGTTTTGACGAGTTCTTGGGATTGGACTTCTGGAAGGCGCGGACGAATCGGTCGCTGAAAGGCCCAGTGTTGTCGGTCCTTGGGGGCGAGCGACGGCTCTCGCAATCGCCGACGACTCGACTGGGCATTGATTGTCGCGACGGCGCACGAAAAGAAAATGACGAGGACGCAGAGGTAACGCATCATGAGGATGCCCCAAATTCCCAGTATAGATAATTTCGGAAATGGCAGACCTGATTCGGTTATGCAGATGGAGGAAATCCCAAAAAACGTTCTTCAGGAGACCAAGTGTCTGGCCATTTCTTTTGGAACTTTCTAAAAAGGTAAACTATCTTCATTCCCGCCAGTTTGCAAGGAGGCTATCGATTATGCGACACGCGAGAGAGCGATCGTCCCCTGGTTGGAATTTTTTTGTACAGTGGGTTGAATTTCGAAACTGCTCGAAATTCGGCTGCGTATAATAACGAAGCAGCCGGTTGTGGAATTGTGGCAACGCTCATCACAGACCTGCTTCGACCGAAAGCGCGACCTGGCAAGTCCTCCTGAGTGATACATTACGAACGGGCGCGTTCTCGTGGATTCCAAAGACCGTGGGGGGTCTTTCGAGGCATGGATGGGACTGTTTTTCCGATTTTCCTACGAACCCGTAGGCAAACTTCTTCGTCTTCACAGAAGACAAAATTTGCGGTTGTCGGAAAATCAACTCGTTGGCGCTCCGAACAATCGTTTGGATGCGTTGCTATCCACTAAATCAGCTGTGTCCTATTGATACGCGTTCTACTCCACCCTGTAGTTTGATCGCTCTCCAAAAACCCCGAGCCAAGACATCTCATGTTCGGAGCATCCCAATTGGAGTTTGGGAAGTGAGAGTTATTTGGCTGTGGCGAACGAAAATTCTGGACGACGCTGCAATGGACAAGACGCCGGACTGGAAGGCAAGCGAGGGAATGACCTCTCGCAAGACGAACGATCGAAAATGAACGGAGTTGGCGACAAGACTATATTTAATGTGAATGATGTCGATGGGTTTGCCAAGAAATTGAGCAAGCGGCACCCCACTATTTGCCGCTTGTTCCAAGAGTACTGATTCCATCGCGCTACACGCACGCGACCCCAGCACGTTCGGATGTGTCCGTTGGATCGAATGGGAAGAAAACAATGAAAAAATCCACGAAAACATCCAAAACAACGACCCAGGTTCCTAACTCGGTTGGGAAAAGAA
>CAYYUU010000799.1:0-4328 GCA_964474955.1 uncultured Alcaligenaceae bacterium
CCTCCCCCATCTATCTGAGGTTCGAGCCGAACGTGAGGATTTCGACGCCGCACATACAACGCGCCGATGCCTTTCGGACCGTGCATTTTGTGGGCCGATAAACTCAATAGATCCGGCCCCATCGCTTCCACGTCGAGCGGAATTTTTCCCGCTGCCTGGGCCGCGTCTGTATGGAACAGGACTCCGTGACTCTTGCAAATCGCACCGATTTTCTCGATCGGTTGGATGGTCCCAATTTCGTTATTCGCGACCATCACGCTCACGAGAATCGTCTTGTCCGTAATCGCTGCTTCCAACTCCTCCAGAGAAATGAACCCCTCCGAATCGACTGGAAGAAACGTCACATCAAAGCCGTGTTGTTGCAAGCGTTTGCACGGGTCAAGGACAGCCTTATGTTCGGTCCGAACCGTGATGATGTGGTTGCCCTGTTTCCCGTACATCCCGGCCACACCTTTGATCGCCAGGTTATTACTTTCCGTCGCCCCACTCGTAATCACGATCTCTTTGGCCGTTGCTCCGATCAAAGCACCGATTTTCTCACGAGCTTGGTTAACCGCTTCTTCAGCTCGCAGGCCGAAGGCATGAGTCTTGCTTGCTGCGTTGCCGTATTCTTCGTGAAAAAACGGCAGCATCGCTTCCACCACAACCGGGTCGGGCTTGGTCGTCGAGTTGTTGTCCAGATAAATGGGAGGCTGCACTGTCACGATTGTTCCGTTGTTTTCTCTAAATCTCGGGTTTCATTCTGCCGGCCCAGAGTGAGCCTTGGGTGGCCGTTCGCAAAGCGAAGTCCCGAGAATCACCGGCACTTCTGTCTGTTCTGGTTGGTTGGCGAGTTCGGCCACAGTCACGTTCTGCAACACCGCCAAAAGTTTATTGTGGATGTGTTGGATCGGGCCACGAATGGGACACGATCGGAAAATGGCACATCCAGCGGTTGGATTCGACTCCACCGGAACGTCGGTCGATCCCTCCTGGCAACATTCCTCCAGAAAGAAAGGATCGTCCAGGGCCTCCATGACGGCCAACAAGTGAATCGAGTCTGCGGATCTCGCGAGCGAATATCCGCCCTTGGTGCCCCGTTCACTTGTCAAAAAATCGGCACTGCAAAGTTGCTTTAGGATGTTCGCCACGAAGGCCCGACTCAACTCAAATTGTTCGGCAATCGCACGGGCACTGGAACTTTCCCCATTTTGGTGAAGGTGGCTAAGTATCAGTAGAGCATAATCAACTTTTCGGCTCAGGAGTGCCATGGAAATAGTACCAAGCTACTACTATTTACGTCCAACTTTATGGTACGTTCGCGTGTCGAGCGCATCAAGGGGTTTTCCGGGCAATTTGGCACCGTCGTGTCAGCCCAGTCAATTCCTATTGTATGCTTGAGACGTGCCGAAGTTGAAGCGCGAACTCCCATCCAGCGAGCAGGAAGTAAAATGTCATGAAAACGCTACCCGAGTCCGCCTTCGAAACTGCACTCCGTCGATATCGGGAGGGGGTTTGGCGCGACCGAGTCCTTCACGACTTGATCTTGGCTGATGCTCGCCAATTTGGTTTGGAGTTAAAGTTCCTGGACATCGGGTGTGGCAAGGGTTTCGACACCGACATCCCTCTCCAAGAATCGCTCGCCGCGGCTGCCTCAAATTACATCGGCGTCGAACCCGACGAGGAAGTCACGCCCGGCCCGCACGTCACCGAAGTCCACCGCAACCTATTTGAAGAATGCGAAATCCCGCCAAACTCCATCCACGTCGCGTTTTCGGTGATGGTGTTAGAACACGTCCCCGATCCGCAGCCCTTTTGGGCCAAGTTGCACGAAGTTCTCGTTGATGGCGGAATTTTCTGGGGAATGACGGTCGACGCTCGCCACTGGTTCGGGCGTGTCTCGCAGTGGATGGAAGAGCTGCAAATCAAAGATTGGTACCTCAACCGGATCCTGGGAAATCGCGGAACCGAGCGCTACGAAAACTATCCAACGCACTATCGCTGTAACACGCCGCAAGACGTTGCCCGATACGCTGGCCAATTCTCGTCCGTGCAATGCCGCAGTTTCTCCCGGCCTGGACAACTCAATCCAGTCCTTCCGCGATTCCTGCACTCGCTCTATCGACCCTGGGAGATGAGTAATCTCCGGAGAGGCAAACCGGGAACGTTGCTGTTGATCCGCGCTGTGAAATGACCTCGGAGAACCTCACCCGAAAGGTGCTTGGCCAGTCGGATGAATAAGTGTCGCGTTTTGGTGGCACGTTCCCGCGAAAGAACGCCTGTCTTTTGCGCCCTTTCGCGGAGCGAAAGACGACAATTATTTATCCGTCCGCCCAAGCACCGGAAAGTCTTCGAAGCGAACAAAAGAAGAGGGCGAAGGAAGAAAAGAGTTATCCGTGGTCCGTTCTGTCTCGGCACAAATATTCTTCGCACTTTCGCATCTTCGCGTGAGACTTTTCTGTTTCGCTATCCTAGCAAATCCTGCACCGCCTCGCGTTCTTCTTCGAGTTCGGCCAGCGTCTTCTTGAACATTTCTTGGCCATATGCATCGAGTTGAACGCCTTCGACGATGGTATACTGCCCATCGCCTTGGCTCGTGCAGGGATAGCTGAAGACTAACCCGGCGGGCACGCCGTATTCGCCCTTCGAAACAACGGCGGCACTCAACCAATCGCTCGCCCGCGTTGGATTCACCATGCTCTTGACGTGATCGATCGCGCCATTCGCGGCGGACATCGCCGAACTCGAACCACGAGCCTGGATGACCATTGCTCCTCGTTTCTGGTTCTGTGGTACGAACGTATTTTCGAGCCAATTACGATCCGTGATGACTTCCGTGGCCGGCTTCCCATTGATCTTGGTATTCGTGAAGTCCGCGTACTGCGTCGCGCTGTGATTCCCCCAAATCGTCATGTTCGTGACGTTCTCGGCGGTCACTCCAGCTTTCTTCGCGAGAGCGCCGACAGCCCGGTTGTGGTCGAGGCGCGTCATCGCCGTCCACCGATCTTGCGGAATGCTCTTTGCGTTGTTGTACGCCACCAAGCAGTTCGTATTACAAGGATTCCCCACCACAAGAATCCGAACGTCCGACGCGGCGTTCTTCTCCAGAGCTTGTCCCTGGCCCACGAAGATCTTTCCATTGATCCCGAGCAAGTCCTTTCGCTCCATGCCTGCCTTTCGCGGGAACGACCCGACCAACAACGCCCAGTTACAATCCTTGAACGCGAGATTCGGGTCATCGGTCAAAATCATGTCCTGCAAATTGGGGAACCCGCAATCTTCGAGTTCCATGGCCACGCCTTCGAGAACGTCCATCGCTTGCAAACCTTCTCGGTTCGGGTCCTTCGGGATTTCGAGCATTTGCAGAATAATTTTCTTGTCCGGACCAAAGACCTCGCCGGAGGCCAGTCGCGCCAACATCGCATACGCTACCTGCCCAGCAGCTCCAGTTACGGCAACACGGAGTACGTCAGCCATGGTGAATTCCTTTGTATGTCTTGATGCAGTTCTCACAAGCCCGCCAGAAAATCCTGGCTGAGTCAATACTTATTGCGTTGCTATTCTTTTTACAAAAGATTCTGACGTCGTCTGCATTGGCCTTGGGATGAGTACGTCTGCTACAGACGGTCTGTTGGGAAAGTTGCGATTCACTTCGCAAGCGCGTTCGAAGAAATCCCCTTGACGGGATATTGCAACTCGGTTGAGATTAAGTATTAAAGTGAACAAGCATGTTCATTTTGATAACCCGGGAATGCGTTCGGCATCGACTCGCCCCGACGATGACCCGGCGTATTTCTTCGACAGAACAAGGACGCTACGTGACATCGGTAAAGCGAGGCCCGACAACCATGGCAACGGCCCATCGGCCCAAACGAGGTGTCCCCGAAGGGCTGTGGATTCGCTGCCCACAGTGCAAAGCCACCATCTTTCGGAAGGAAGCGGAAAGCAGACTCAACGTCTGCCCCGAATGCGATCACCACTTCATCGTCTCGGCCAGAGATCGCATCAAGCAGCTGCTCGACGAAGAGAGTTTTGAAGAGTGGTCTCTGGACTTACGGCCCAAGGACCCTCTCGGATTCCAAGACCGCGTTCCTTACAACGAGCGAATTCGCGTCGAGCAATCCAAAACCGGAATGAACGACGCCGGCGTGATCGGAAAAGGTTTCATCCGTGGCCGTCCAGTCGTTCTCGGCGTGACCGATTTTTCCTTCATGGCAGGGAGCATGGGTTCTGTCGTCGGCGAGAAACTCACCCGCGCCGCGGAAGAAGCAAAACAACGCAGTCTACCCCTCATCATTGGGAGTGGCTCCGGCGGCGGCGCGAGAATGCATGAAGGAACCCTCTCGCTC
>CAYYUU010000800.1:0-4325 GCA_964474955.1 uncultured Alcaligenaceae bacterium
GGTGGGGAGATAGCTCTTGGAAGTGTTCGAATTTGTCATCCAAGACCAATCAAAACATAAATTAGTAGTTGGTGGCGCACACCTCTCCCAAGACAATTTGAGACAAATGGACGCACGTATTTGCGTAGTTGATTTTTATAAGTACTTACTGACCAAAGGTCGTCAAGATAATCGGTCTCTTTTCTAGAAATATTTCAGGGACCGATTATCTTTGCCCGAAACCCGTTGCAAAATTACTCACCAGCAACTTTAAGCGTGATCGTTCCCTTAGCCACTTCGTCCTCACCCTTCTTGGCCATGACGTTGACGACATGGTCGCCTTTGGGGAATGCGGTTTTTCCATCCTTGAACGTAACGGTCACTTCCTTCTCAGCGTCGTCGGACTTCAGGACGAATTCCGCTGGGGCAAATTTGAGGTTTTCGACCTCGCTCGAGACCATGACTTTCGCTTCGCCTTTGAAATCTTCCCCAAACTTCATTTTGATCGGCAACATAGCTTTCTTCGTGCCTTTAGCGATGTCGACAGACTCTTTCACGTCGAAAGAGGCGCCGTCTTTGTTTGCCGTAGTCGCTTTCTTTGTGTCTTTCTTTTTCCCGTTCTTCGTGGCACCTTTCTTGCCGCCTTTGCCGCCGCAACCAACGAGGGTCACGGACATGGTGCCGACTGCGATGACCATCAAGAAGACGCCGAGGACTCGTGCCGTTGCTTGTCCAAACATTGTGTTTCCAACCTTTCCATTGATGCATGTGCTTGATAATTGTGAAGAATCAATCCCCTTGATCGATCCGTCATTGATGCTGATACGACTTCGGGGAGTTTTATTCCCGCGAAATCGAAAAATTGTTCGAATTTGTGTGTTCGAATCACAGAATAAGACGGGCTGATGGAAGGACCACGAGAAAGCACGAGGAGACCTTGGCAAATTTTTTCGGTTTTACGTTTTACTTCTTTTCTCTATACGCGTATCGTTTACTCGATTCCCAGAACTACCCTTGTGAAGTTCGTCCGACATTTTTCAAAAATCCCGTCGGTTCGGGAATAAAATGCTGGCTTGGCGGATCAAGACTTGTAGGAGATATCGACGTATGAGTGTTCCCGGCGGTCAACGGAATTTGCAGGAGCTGGTCGATGAGCACTACGTTTCGCTCTATCGCTATGCTTACCGTTTGACCGGTTCCGCGAACGAGGCAGAAGACTTGACGCAGGACACCTTCTGTCAAGCCCAACAAAAGTACCACCAACTTCGCGAACAGAGTAAGGCGCGAGCTTGGCTGTTTCGGATCCTCCGAAACGGGTATCTTCAGAAGCTCCGGACCCAAAAGCAGGAAAAGACCGTTCCGCTCGAATGGGTCGGCGACGTGGCGGATCAACTCCCCGAGAACCTTCCCCTTGTCGACTCGGAACAGTTGCAAGAGGCTCTCAACGAGTTACCTGAGGTTTATCGAACGCCGATTATCCTATACTATTTTGAGGATTTTAGTTACCGCGACATCGCCGACCAAATGGAGTTGCCCATCGGCACCGTCATGTCGCGATTGGCAAGGGCCAAGGCCCACCTACGCACGAAACTGTTTCCACTCGTTTCCGACGACCACAACCGCCTTGGCGGCAAGCCGGAAGAGTCCAACGGTTCCGAAGTAGTGGCCGATGGCAAACGGAGGGCGAACGATGGATTGTGATACCGCCCGTCGATTGCTCGATTTTGCTGGTCTCGCCCGTAGCGAACTCGACGCATCGGAACAAGGGGCGCTCGAACAACACCTCAAGGGCTGTGTGAAATGTCGTAAAGTGGCGGAAGGCCGCGACCGCTTCGACCGCGCCGTTGGTGCGGCCATGGTCGACGTCCCCGTTCCCGAAGGGCTCAACCTTCGGGTCATGAAGAAACTCAACTCCGACCGCGATAAGTATTATCGCGGCATCCTCTACCGCGCCAGTGCCGTTGCTGCGCTGCTGCTTTTGCTCATCGGCGGAGCTTGGTGGTGGGTCACGAGTTACCGCATCTGGGTTCCCGTCAACCACGTCCAAAAGGTCGTCCGCGAACGAGATCGCGCTACGGCCCAGGACAAGAAGACGAAAGTGAATCGTTGGTTGGCCCGGCATTCGAACGGACGCCTCGCGGCCCCCGAACGATTCAATTACAAGTACCTGGAAAAATGGGACGTCGCCGAAATCCCGGGAACCAACACCCTCGCCCCGGTCCTCCGGTTTCGTGCGAGTGAGTTCCTCTATGCCGACGTGTATTTGCTGAGCGATGACCGGATCAATTTCCGATCACTGCGAGAAGAAATGGATCTCGATCAGTCTTTCTATGGCTACGCTCAAGTTACGCTGATGCCTTCGGGGGACGAACACGTCTATTATCTGATCGTCCACAAGGGCGAACTGACGAAACTCAATAACCCCGAAACACACATCCGGTAGGATCGTTTGACAAGCCTGAAGCGCGAGCGAAGGATCGTTTATTGTCCTCCGCTCGCACCTCAGACTGTTGTCCACAGGTAAACTTCCAAATATAATCCTATCGACCCACCGTTCTTTAGAACTGCCACTTCAAGCCCACGCTCCACCCTTGCGCCCAGAAACTCGTGTCCTGGAAGATGAAGAGGGGACGTGTCGGACCGACGGCTCCTTGTGGGAATCCGGGAACGGCCGTCAAGTTCACGGTCCGGTCGATCTGGTCTCCTGGCCGAGCCACGCTGCTCACGTAGAGCAAGTTGTACGCGACATAGGCGCTGAGATGATCGGTGAATTGGTAGCCGAGTTTCACGCCCACCTCAGGAATGACGGCGAACCGATCTCTGTTGTAGGTGCCGATATTACTTGGCCGAGCGAGCAATCCGCCGGTGGACGGAATGGGGACGCCTCCAGCAGGTTGGGTGAACGTATTGCCCCCGATCGTTACGTTTTGATGCATGGCACCCACGGCCAATTTACTCGTCACTCCGACGAACCAACAACCGTGACGCATTGTCCAATCCAGTCCGACTTGGCCGCCGTAGAAGCGGTTTCGGGCTGCGAAGCTCTCGTCGATGGTCGTGATGTTGTCCGCAATGAAGTTCGGTGGAATGTTGACGAGACCGATGGAACTTTGTCGAATGTTCAAGCTCTCGCTGATTTCCAAGAATCGGAAACCGGCCAGCAAATCGAGTTGGTGCTTGCATCCGCAAATGAGGTTCTTGCGGAAGTTGAATTCCCCGCCCCAAATATCCGTGACGTGTTGGATGTCGATTCGACCAGTTGAGAGCAGTGGGAACGCCACCGCAAGGGCGCTCTCTTCGTTCTGCACGGGATCAAAAAACGGTCGGTAGATGCCGGGCTGACCTGTGGCATCCGAGGCCGCCGAGAAGTTAATGCTCTGTTTGCCCAGGAAGAAGAATGTTGCTTCGATTCCTTTCAGATGTCGCGGCAAACCGAAACCGATCGTGAAGCGTCCGCCGTGAAACGTCGGGCTGTCGATTCCCTGGCCTCCACCAAACAACAAGTTCGTGCCGAGTTCGCCCAACGCACCCGGACGCTGAATGATCCCGGCAATCACTTCGGGACTCACCGTCGTGCCCGTCACGAGAGGCGGCAGATCCGGATCGTCTATCCACCAGAGCAAATATTCGCCGTTGACGTAAAACGTCGGGCGACAATCTCCTCGCGGACCACAGCAACCTCCAAGCAACTTACCGCAGCCATGTTGCCAACCCGTGAGCCAGCCGTGGCCGGCGCCCCAATCGCCAAATCCGAAACTCGATTCTTCCGGACAACCCCCGCCTTCGCAAACAACTTCCTCCGTCCCCGACCAGTCTGGGCCGATCACTCCGGGCGTTCCCGGAGGGCCGGGAGGCATCGTCTGTGCCGAGGGAAACGGAGCTTGTGAGACCGGTCCCTGCGGATAGAACAAAGGCCCTTGCACGTTGTCTTCGGATGGCGGAATTAGCTCCGAATCCTCCATCGGGATGTCTTGGGGCGTCGGAATGATTCGCGGGGTGACCTTCCTGGGCATGGGCACCTCCTGCACCAGAGGCCCACCCGCGGGAGATTCGGTCAATCTCGGCGGCGTCTGCACCTGAGGTTCGCGTGGCAATTCGGTAAACCTGGGGAGAGTTGTTTTGGACGCCCGGGTAAAGTTTGCTCGTTGCACACCCGTCCCGAACTCCGAACCGGTCGCATCAGAATCCTGTCCGCGGAATTGCAACTCCTGGCCCATTTGCCACCGGAATTTCGTCGCTTGAATGGGAGACTGTTGTGGAACGGCTTCGAATTGCAACTCTTGCGCATGGACGGAGGATGCCATGCAAACGGCGGTCAACCCGAGCACACCTAAGATAATTTTTTT
>CAYYUU010000801.1:0-4324 GCA_964474955.1 uncultured Alcaligenaceae bacterium
AACTGTCTGGGCTATCTTGGGCGGGAGTTGTCACTCCTGAAGAAAATGCAGGTCTTAGTTTGTCTGGGTGGATTTGCCTGGGATGGAGTGCTTCGCGTGTTGAGAAGCGAGGGTCATGTCGTACGACCAAAACCCAAGTTCCAACACGCCAGCGAGTGCCAGGTCGGGCCATTCATGTTGCTCGGTTCGTATCATCCCAGCCAACAAAATACGTTCACGGGACGACTCACGGAGGGAATGCTCGATAATGTTTTTGAGCGAGCGTCTCAGCTTTTGCGTTGAGATGGGTTGAGCGTGAAGGCGGACAGATAAACAAGTATCGCTCTCGACGAGAGTTGCTTTTCGAGGAGCGAAAAGTTAGCCAAGACAAAACCTTTTCGCTCCGCGAAAAGCAACTCTCCGGACCACACCAAAACACGACACTTGTTTATCCGAGTGCTGTTAGCGGATACCCGTTCACCTCGAACCACTCTTGAAATTCCAGTTCGATTTGTTGGACGAGGTCTTTGGACAGCCAATCCGTCCAGGTCCCATGACGGCCATCCGTGATGTGATGCGGATGCAACAACGTCGCGGGGTCATACGACGCCTGGGAGTTGGAATCGAGACTTTCGACTTGTTCGACGATGTCGTTTGGACGAACTGGAATTCGCAGAACGTCAGCAATTTGTTCGACGACTCGGCTCGGGGATTGGATCATGGTTTCGTAACGCATCACAAAGTCGGCCACGGGTCGCCATCGTTGATCGTGAGCGAGCCAGGCGCGAGCGAGATCTAACGTGGGAGTCGTTCCGAACTTGCGGACGCTGCTTGCGAGTGCGTCTCGGACGTCCCGGTAGGAATAGAGAATCTTTCGAGACCGGGCTACAACTGAAAGTTCGAAGTCGTGTATCTTGAGCAAGACTGTGTTGGTTGTGGGAAGTTTTTCCCAGTCGCCAATCCAACCGCATGTGAGTTCGTCGGCGTCATTCACGGACGATTGCAGCAATAACCTCGCCGCATTATAAAGCCACGTACTCCCCGACCGTGGCATTCCTGCCGCCAAAATGATGTTCGGGCGAGGGAAGAGTCTGCGGATGAGTTGGGAGAGGGATGAGAGCATCGTCGTGATTCCGTAAACATGCAAGGCAGTTTCTGCCACCGTAACTAACTTGAGATTTCGAAGACAGAGGGGTTTCGACGTGGACGTCTTGGAGATTGGTAATGCAAAGATTGAACTGGTAGAGGGTAACATCGTCGATCAGGAAGTTGACGCGATCGTCAACGCGGCCAACACGAAACTCAAAGGCGGTGGTGGAGTCGATGGTGCGATTCACCGCACTGCCGGCCCAACGTTGTTGGAGGCGTGTCGGGAGTTTCCCGCCAACGAAAACGATCGTCGTTGTCCAACGGGGGAGGTTCGCACGACACATGCGGGAAACCTCAATGCTCGATTCGTGATTCACGCTGTCGGCCCGTTCTACAATGAACGATACATCGACAAAGCCCGCAAGCAGTTGCGAGAAGTTCACGAAAACGCTCTGGCTGCTGCTGTCTCATGCGATTGCGAGTCCGTGGCCTTTCCAGCGATTTCGTGTGGGGCGTATCGGTTTCCTATTGGGGACGCAGCTCGGATTGCCCTCCAAACGACGTTCGAGTTTCTGCAAAATCCTGGTTCGTTGAAACTCGTTCGTTTTGTGCTGTTCAAAACATCTCACCTGGAAACATTTCGAAGTGTTCTCGAAGAGTTGGTATCATCATGAACATATCTTCAAATCCCAGTTCCCATCTTTTGGTTTGTCGGAGAACCTGACAATGCTATTACGAATCAGTTGCTTCGGCTTGTTGTTCGTGTTCGTTGCCATGACGTCGGTTGCGGACGATAACAAGGAGGCCCTCAAACCACTCCAGGGTGATTGGGTCGTCAAAGAGATCAAAGCCAAAGGCCAACCGCAAAACGCTCCGGACGGAAATCCAATCGCGAAGATCGGCATCAAGGGAAACGTGATGTCGGTCAACGGCAAGAAACTCGCCAAGATCACGGTCGACCCTTCGACGACACCGAACCTCATAGACTTCGAAGTCATCACCGACGGGGCGAACGGGAAGAAGTTCGAGGGAATCTATAAGATCAAGGGCAAAACGTTTACCATTTGTGTTTACGTCGGAGAGAATAATAATCGTCCCACGTCGTTCCAACTCGGGGACGACACCAAGAAGCTTATCCTTCTGTTGAAGCGAGACGAGTAGGGTAGAGAAACGAGCAACCGGTTCAGAAACAACGGCGAGAAAGCACTGGATCAGACATGAAAACGACGATCGGATTAAATGGTGCGTGTGGGCGTGTGTCCCAACGAATTGCCCACCTAGCGATGGACGACGGGACTGCGGAAATCGTGGCAGCGTTGGAAGCTCCGACCCACAAAGACGTCGGTAAGGACTATGGGGAGATACTCGGCGTCGGTCCGACTGGCCTGAAGGTCGAACCAAAGTTGCCAGTGAACATTCAGGTCCAGGCCATCATCGATTTTTCTTCGCCTGCCGGAACAATGGCCGTTTTGCAAACGTGCGTGGACCGGCAGATTCCGTTAGTCATCGCCACGACCGGACACACGAAAGAGCAGAAACAGGAAATCGCCTCTGCCTCGCACCAGATACCAATTTTGCAAGCTCCGAACATGAGCCTCTCAGTCAATTTGCTTTTCAAGCTCACGCAGATTGCGGCGGAGGCGTTGAAGGATCATGACTTTGACGTCGAGGTCATGGAACGGCACCACAGATTCAAAAAAGATTCGCCGTCTGGGACGGCGCTGCACTTCGCCCACATCGTCCAGAAAATGATGGGACAATCGGACATCGTCCACGGACGCGAAGGCAACGTCGGAGCCAGACCCCACGACGAAATCGGAGTCCACGCCGTCCGAGTCGGCGACAACTTCGGCGAACACCAAATTGTGTTCAGCACGATCGGCGAAACGATCGAACTGGTCCACCGAGCCCACTCCCGCGACAGCTATGCGCGAGGAGCGATTCAAGCCGCCAAGTTCCTGGCCGAGCAACCGGCAGGGAAATATTCGATGGGGGATGTGTTGGGGCTTTGAGGACCCGCCGTTGGAGTGTGATGAATAAATGCTTATCCGGTTTTTGTTTTTGAGCCACGGAGTGGCGATATATTGCAGCCGTGGGTGTGAACCCACGGAATGGTGAGACTGCTCCACTCCACCACGGCCTCACGACCGTGGCTAAAATCTGACGCCGCTTCGCGGCTACAAAACAAAGACAAAAAGAGCAAAGAGGATATTGCTCTGTGCTCCACGGCCTCACGACCATGGCTTCAGTATATCGCCACTCCGTGCCTCAAAGAACAAAGCCCCAGCAAACGAACATCAATCGAGAGATTCTCCATGAGCCTCTATTTCCCCGAAGGCGACGACTTTTCGACTCGCCAAATTTTCGATGGCGTCACCATTCAGGCTTGCGCCGCCAATCAGATGATGCTGTCCCTCGCCACACTCGAACCGAATTCGGTCGTCGAGGAACATAGCCACCCCCACGAACAAGTCGGGATCGTCGTCGAGGGGCGCGCCATTTTCATCATTGGCGGTGAAGAAAAGACACTCGGCCCGGGAGACATGTACCGAATCCCCGGCAATGTTCCGCATAAGGTCATAGCCCTGGACGAGACCGTGAAGGCCCTCGACATTTTCAACCCCATCCGCGAGGATTACTTGTAGGTCCTCTTCGTTCGCACGAGTTCATGATGCACACCTTTGAATCCCAAATCAAGACTCGCGCCCGGCAGCTCGGGTTTGAACTCGTTGGGATCGCTCGGGCCAGCGAAGCGGAAACTTACAACGACTTCCGGGATTGGCTCGCCGAAGGACACGCTGGTGAGATGCACTATCTTTCCAAGTTCGAAAACGCACGACGACACCCCTCTTCCGTTCTCTCCGGTGTGAAAAGTTTGGTCATGGTCGGGATGAACTACAAGCCCGTAAAAGCCGAGTTGCCATCTCCTCCCAACGGTGGCAAAGTTGCACGGTATGCGCGAGGCGTCGATTACCACAAACTGATGTGGAAGCGGCTCGACCAACTCCTCGAATGGCTCCAAGAAATTGTGTCCGAATGCGAAGGCCGAGGCGTAGTCGATACGGCTCCTCTCCTCGAACGGGATTTTGCCAGGCGGGCCGGTTTGGGATGGTTCGGCAAGAACACAATGCTCCTCAACAAGTCCCTCGGAAGCTATTTTTTCCTGGGCGCCCTCCTCCTCAATATCGAACTCATCCCCGACTCACCCCACTCAGCGAGTCATTGCGGAACGTGCACGGCTTGTCTCGATGCATGT
>CAYYUU010000802.1:0-4315 GCA_964474955.1 uncultured Alcaligenaceae bacterium
TTGTCGATTCGGTCCTGGACCGTCCGGCTCCTGAACCTGAACCCGCAGCGTCGCTTCTCCAGCTTTCGGTCGTTTCATGAGTAACCAAACGGACAAACCATTGCCGGACATCGACGCGCTCTTCGAACTCTTTCCGTCGGAAGATTACATGCCGGAGTACCAAGAGGTCTCCGGCGAAGATGTCCCCGAACCATACAAGTCCCTTCTCGTCCACGAACACCATATGACGGTGACGGTCGAAAAGCACCACGGTTCACTCGTCGATGTCCGAGTGTTGGCCGAACACCAAACCGGCGACACGTATTCCCGAAAAATCTTGCTGACAAAACAGACCGACGGAGAGGTGGTTCAGTTCGGCGTCGTCCGCATTCACTTCCGATATTGCAGCGAAAAGGTGCGGCAAGAAATCCTGGAACGGAAGACTCCGCTCGGACGAATCCTCATCCAAAATAATGTCTTGCGTCGGATCGAACCGACTGGTTTCTTTCGAGTCACGCCAGGACCAGACCTCGTCAAATGGTTCGGTCTCGACACGCCAAAGCCGACGTATGGGCGGTTCGCACTGATCCACTGTGACGAACAACCGGCGATTGAATTGATCGAGATCGTGGCGCCGGAGTGAGCCGTGGAAGGAATAGGTGTCTGCTCTTCCCATCAAGATGAGTACAGAACACGAAGGCTCAAAACGGCTCCTCGCTGCCGCTTCGTTGTTTTTGAATGCCGTCTTTCGCAGAGCGAAGGACGCTTGTTTTCGTTTTTCTTTTGGAGTGCGTCGTCGAGCCATCGCTTTGGTATTTGTCTTCGTTTTGCTTGCGTCTTGGTGCTAGCCCCACTATCGACCAAACGATCATTGCTGCATCATGTAACCCTCAAGAACTCTCACTCGACTTTGCTCTCCGCGAGTTCCTTCGATTGCTCCTCTTCGTTGAGTTCTTCCAGCAGTTCTTCTTCGGCGGCGGCATCTTCCGCCGCGGCCGTCCCGGTATCCTTGTCCAACTCATGAAGTTGGCGTTGTTCTTCCCGCACTTTGGCGAATTCCTCCATCGGATCAAGCTTCCGGTCGGCCTCCTCGGCAAACACCTTATCAAACGCAGACGTAATGGCCGAAAAACAGGCCATGAAGATCGCAAGACCGACGATCATGAAGGCCATCATCACGGCCTTGCCGGCGGTCGTCTGTGGCGAAAAATCTCCGTACCCAACTGTCGTCGCCGTCACCTCCAAGAACCAACTAATGGTAAATAAGTTTCGAAACTCTTTTTGGTGTGGGCCTTCGATTTCGTATAGCGCAAACATCGTAAACAGAAAGATGATGGCCGTCATAAACATCAGAGGCTTGAGGTGGAAATATGCGCGGTAGAACCCTAAAGCCATGAGTTGTAATTCTCGACTATATCGAAAGAATTTCAACATTCTGAGAACACGTAATGTGCGGATGAGATGAAGGTGTGGCTCAACAATCGGCAAAAATCCTACCCAAAATGGAAGGATTGAGATGAGGTCAATGATGCCGAATGCCGTCAGCGGATAGAATCCCCGACCGGAGTTCCGCCAGAAACTAAAGACATATTCGAACGTTAAGATGAGGGCCACCACTCTTTCCGACCAGAGGAAGATTGGCGGTCTGTGATGACTGTCCTTCAGCGGATAGAGAGAACATTCGAGCAACAACATGCCCACACTATAGAGAACGAGCGGTTTCACAATCCTGTCAAGAATATTGATAACCCACTTGGTCGCTTCCAACCATTGTTCCCGTCTGAGCATCCGTTCCGAACTCATATGTGGAACTCCTTTCGAACCGGTCGCGCCTTGGCGTGTTGGAATATCTTGTCTATGACATTTCCCCCATTATAGTCGATGTCAGAAATTACGCGAGACCGACAAGAACCATCCTGGTCCCATCAAACACGAAACGTTGAGCAAGATATTCGAACCCGCTCTCTGGGACGAAGCACGGCTTTCAGTCCGTAATGTTTGGTTCGACTCGCACAGTGGTGTTCTCAAAACCGAGTTGCTCGCCCAGCTTTTGCAACGCCCGCAACCGCTTTCGGGACGTTTTACGGGGTGTGCGAGAGTTGACGGTCATACAGAACATGATGTGTTTTCTTTGAGGCAGTTTTAATTGGCGAACTGCAGTTCGGATCGCCTTCACTTCCTTATCCCCGAGCGAGTCCGAGTCTTCGCTGACAGGAACGACCAAATCGACGAAACAATCGGCATCGGAGCAGGTGTAGGAACTGTACGCGGTTCGAATCGGGTAAGCCTTCACGAGTTTCCCACCGATCGCTTTTTCCGTTTGCTTTGCGTTCGGCGGTCCGCATCGTTTGATCGCTTTCAAGGCATGGCCCCAATAAGGGCCGAAGTCCGACCCAACTTGTGCTTTGGGAAACCGAGCTATCCCAGTGAGTCCTTTCACAGCCAAATACAACAGCCACCGCCCTTTCTCCGTTGGTTCAGGATTGTGGTATGTGATGGAGACAGAAATGTTCTGCTTGTCCAACCCCTGCCGAGTCTCTGCTAATTCGCGACGCAACTTTTCAAAGTCGATCGCTGCAGGATCAATCGTGCCGTTTTTTCGAACCGCGGCACTGCCATTGATGAGAATATGATGCCACCGCTCTCCCTTCCTGCCTCGTTGTTGTAACTCGGTGGTACATGGGAAAATGAGATAATTTCCCTTCCCAATTTGTTTTTTCTCTTGAGCTAACGAGAGATGAGGAAAGAGTAAGAATGCGAGTAGAACTATGGTTCTCATCACCCGAGATCTCCAACAGGAATCAAATCGTCTTGCTTGGTTCGATAGGATTAGCCTACCGAACGTTGCTGGTTACGGCAAAAACAATTCCGTGTTGTCCAGGGAGAAATCGGTGAAGAGTATGGAAGAGAGCTGTTTCGAAGTGAGAAGGAAAAATCAGGGGTATCGATCAGTAACAATCCCAATAGAGATGCGTTGACATTTTCACATCAATCCAAGCAGGTCCGGAAGGATTCGAACCCTCACCAACGGACTTGGAAACCGGCATGCTGCCATTACACCACGGACCTGTGATAACTTATCCGAATGGAGCCGTGAGGAATCGAACCTCCTAGCATTAAGCACCGGATTTACAGTCCGGCTCCGATCCCACTCGGCAGCGACTCCAACTCTCTATACGAGTGTTGATATTGTGGATATATTGATATCAGTGAAAGGAAACGTCACACATATTTCTTGAGACTTTGTCCGGAGTCCTGAAAGGACGACGATTTGAGAGCTTGGGACAACGTCCCAAGTGAATTATGGTGACATCACGCCAGGTGGGGCAATAACCGCAAAGAGCCGACGACTGGATTTGCACCAGCATGATCCGGTTTACAAGACCGGCGCCTTTCTCAGTCGAGCCACGTCGGCAAGAGAATCATCAATCAGGGGTGTCTGGGGGGAATCGAACCCACCGCCTCAACCTTCACAGGGTTTTATGCCAGACCACTACACCACAGACACCATCTATAAATCGAATCGAACGAAACCTTCGTCCGAGCGGAAAGCAAGGGAATTGAACCCTCATCTCACTATGTGAGAACCACAGTTCCAGTGTGGCCCGGCCAACCAATATCCGACTACCTTCCAAAGTAGCAGGCACAGTCCCTGTGCCGTTCGCCTGTCTTTTGGTCACGGCACACGGAGTGTGCCTACTACTATTTCACCATCAATCTCTCAACGAGTGGACCCACCGGGAGTTGAACCCGGATCTCCAGTCTGCCGAACTGGTGTCTTCCCATTGGACCATGAGCCCTCGTGTTCAGTGGACTGCCGGGGACTCGAACCCCGATTTCCGACTTGCGATGCCGGCGTCTTCCCGTTGGACCAGCTGCCCAGATCAAACCAAAAAGTGGAGACGAGGGGAATCGAACCCATCCCAGTCTGCTTGCAAAGCAGACTCGCCTGCCTTGGTACATGCGCCCCCAGTTTTGTCAGAGGTCTACTCGGGAGTCGAACCCGAACTTCTTCCCTACCAAGGAAGCGTACTGCCATAACACTCGAAGACCGTCCCATTTCGCTGCAGGTTTCGGATTGCCTTACGGAAATCGTTCGGAAGGAAGGTGGCGAATCCTCCCACAGGCGAACTCATCGAAAAGATATATCCGCGACAGGCAATCCAAAACCCACAACGAAATAATATCAATATGTACCCCGACCAGGATTCGAACCCGGAACCACTCGTTAGAAGCGAGTCATGATCATCCATTTCACCATCGGGGCAATGAAAAAGTGAATGGGCCATGGAGGACTCGAACCTCCGACCTACTGTACGTCAAACAGTCGCTCTAC
>CAYYUU010000803.1:0-4310 GCA_964474955.1 uncultured Alcaligenaceae bacterium
GCAAATCGCCGAACTGAAGTTTGACGACCTCAATGCTCGCGACGTCGAGCACGCGGCCCGAATCATCGCCGGCACTGCTCGGAGCATGGGAATAGAGGTCGAGCAAGTATAAATTTTTCGACCGCAAAACTTGCCACGCCGACACGTTTTCGTATTTCATACTTTTTGAAACATCCCGAGACGTCAGGAATCCTATCCAGAAGGTCTTTCTTATCGACCAATGTGGGATTCCCCGGTTGCCTTTGCAACCAAAGCCGGATCGGATTTCAGCGACCAGGTAAGCATCATGGCTGAAGAACAATCAACACCAGCTGTCCCGGAAGAGAAAGCTGCCGCGCAGGCGCCAGAGCCTGATTCTGCAGGGAAGAAGGCGAAAGGCGAAGGGGAAAAGAAGCCCAAGGGCGATCCGAAAGCCGATGGGGCCAAGGAGAAGAAGCCCCAAGACCAAAAGCCAGCCGAGCAAGACAGGGACAAGCCGCCAACTCAAGAAGGCGAAGCAACCCCAGATACAGGACCAACCGAGCCGAAGAAACGAAAGCGGCCAGGGGGCTCACCTCGACGCGGGAAAAAACTCCGCAAGGCCATGAAATCGGCCCGCGACAAGATCGAAAAGGCCGGAATTCAGGGTCTCGCAGAGGCCATCGAGATGTTGCGAAAACAACGCAAAGCTAAGTTCGACGAGACCGTCGAAATCCACATGTCCCTTGGGGTGGATGTTTCCCAGGCCGACCAAATCGTGCGGGGGACGGTCTCGTTGCCGCACGGGATTGGGAAGTCGGTGCGGGTCCTCGTTTTCTGTCAGGGCGAAAATCAGGCGAAAGCCCAGGAGGCCGGTGCCGATTTCGTTGGCGATGACGAATTGATCAAGAAAGTGCAGGGGGGTTGGACCGACTTCGACGTCGCACTCGCAACCCACGACATGATGGGTAAAGTCGGTCGGCTCGGTAAAATCTTGGGTCCACGTGGTTTGATGCCAACGCCCAAAGCCGGGACTGTCGTCACGGGAGACGTGGCGCAGGCGATCCAGGAGTTTAAAGCCGGGAAAGTCGAATACCGAACGGACAAGACCGGGAACGTTCACGCTGGTGTTGGGAAAATGTCATTTGACACGGAGAAGCTCGTCGAAAACATCCGGACGTTCATCAACCAAATTCGGTCGGTCAAGCCGGCGAGCGTCAAAGGCCACTATATTAAGTCGATGTATGTCACCACGACGATGAATCCTTCCGTGCAGGTGACGGCGTAAAGCGAGGCTAGTTGACGAACGAACGCGAACCTTTTCGCGGTGGCATCTCTCTGGATATATACACGAAACGAAATGATACTGTAGATACGACCGACTGATCAAGTGGGTAGGGTGGAGCGATGCTGAAAGCAAAAGTTGTCAAAGAAGCCCAGATGCGAGTGCTCGAGGACACTTTCCGCGATTACCGGGATCTCGTGTTGATCCAGCCGACCGGCATACCCGTCAACGACGAAAACGCCCTCCGTTTGGACCTGCGGAAGCGAGACATTCGCATGATGCTCGTGAAGAACACGCTCGCGCGAGTCGTGTTCACCAAACGGCTCAACATGACGATCGACGAGAAAGTCTGGGCGGGCCCGACGCTCGTAGCCTGGGGTGGGACGAGTCTCAAGGGCTTGAGCAAGGATCTCGAAAAGACTCTCAAGCCGTTCGAGGACAAGAAAAAAATCGAGTTCAAGGGTGCTGTTGCGGACGGGACTTATGTTCCCTTCGCCGACGCCTTGAAGATGCCGACGCGAGAGGAAGTCATCGGCGAGTTGGTCTCGATGATGATCGGACCGGCCATGAATCTTTCCGCCGCGATCTCTGGTCCTGGGAAGAATCTCGCGGCTGCGATCGTCGGTCCGTCCGGAACGACGTCGAATTTGCTGGCCGCCGTGGAAGCCAAACGCAAGGAAGAAGAGGGCGGTTAGAAAATCGACCATGCTCTCTCGAGGGCTGTGGATCATACGAATTGGCTCTTTCGCAAGTTATTATATTTGCGACCCCATAACGCAGGTTGAACTCCAGGCCCCCGAATCTGGAAACAACGTGAACAAGACGACGAAAGGAAAATAATCATGTCCGAAGGTAACGGCGCAACAGCTACCGAGTTCCCCGCTGAAGTCATTGAAATTGGCGACAGAATTGCCAACCTCTCCCTCGTGCAGAGCGTCCAGGTCAAGGACTACCTGAAGGAGAAATACGGCATCGAGCCTGCTGCCGGTGGTGGTGGGATGATGATGGCTGGACCAATGCCGACTGGCGGTGGCGAGGGTGGCGGTGGTGCAGAACCTCCTCCAGAGCCCACCGAATTCGACGTCATCCTTGCCGAGTTTGGTGCGGAAAAGATCAAGGTGATCAAGGAAGTCCGTGGGATTACCGGTCTTGGTTTGAAGGAGGCAAAGGCTTTGGTCGAAGGTGCGCCGAAGCCACTCAAGGAAGGGATCGGTAAAGACGAAGCCGAAGAGCTCAAGAAGAAACTCGAAGAAGTCGGCGCGAAAATCGAGATCAAACCTGCCGGCTAATGGCTCTCCGCCAAAAAATCTGCACGAATGCGCAAAATTTTGAGAAATTACGTCATCTACTGCTATAATGACGTGTTGAAAGAAATTTTGCACATTCGTGTTTTTTTCTTGCTTTTTTTTGCGAATTTCGCTTGACTAATATATGCATGTGAATCGCGATGGTAGGAGCAGGACGCCTTCTCGCGCGGAATTCACGCAAAGCCTAGTTCGTAGCTTGGTGGAACTCGAGTGCTAGCATTCACCATCGATCCCCGTCAGGGGGTCGCAAAGTCATCGCACGGACTGTTCACCACATTTTTTGGTGACGTCCCCCAAACCTCGAAAATTTCATCCAACCCGCAGCGAAGTTCCATTTGCCCATTCCGTCAATTTACTTTCTTGCTGCGCTCTGAGACTGTATGCCACAATTTTCTTTTCCGCCATTCGTGTGTACTCGCAGGTGGCTCTATTACAGGGCTGATTCTTTCCAGTCAATCCCTTCCTCCGACGGTGCGTCGGTGCGAAAACCGTGTTGACCAAGAGAATCTCGCCCCAGGAAAGCCAATCCACCCCGACAACTCTTGTGTTCTGGATTTCCGACGCGTTTTGATACCCCTAAGAATCGAAAAACGCAACCGCATCCTGGAAGCCTGAGTCCGAGATAACCCGAGCCCATTTGATCTCCGGAACTTTGCGTTTCGGTCGTTGCTGTCATTCCTGGCACCCCTTGTTTGAGGAATAGATGTTATGCCGATTAGGGCCCAACGCCGACTCCTTCCCGATCAGGTCCGAAACTTTGGCCGACACGGTGACGCAGTCGAACTCCCCCAGTTGACGGAGGTGCAGACGAAGTCTTACGATCGTTTTTTGCAACTTGACGTTCCTGCCCACGAAAGAACCCCGCCCGGACTCGAAGGTGTCCTTCGAGAAATCTTCCCGATCGAGAGTTACGACAAAAATATCAGTTTAGAATACATCAAGTACGAACTCGGAAAGCCACGCTACGGCCCCGACGAGTGTCGTCAGCTTCGCTTGACGTATGGGCGTCCGTTCCGTGTCTGGCTGCGCCTAAATAAGGACGAGCCGGTCGAGGAAGAGGTGTACCTCGGCGACATGCCCATCATGATCGGCGGCGGCGAGTTCATCATCAACGGAGCCGAGCGAGTCGTCGTGTCGCAGCTGCATCGTTCTCCCGGCGTGGACTATGTCGTCGACACCGAATCGGGTGATCGAAAGATGCACAGCTGCCGCGTCATTCCCGAGCGGGGCAGCTGGATCGAAGTGAACGTGACCAAGAAGGACACGTTGAGCGTTCGGATTGACCAGTCGGGTAAATTTTCCGCCATGACTCTGTTGCGGGCGATGGATCCGGCGTTCTCCGAGGACTCGGCGATCTTGCGTGCTTTCTATCCAGACTACATCCGCGCATTGAAGATCGAGCCGGGCAATCGGGAGAAGATCGAAGGGCGTGTGGTCGTGGGCGACGTGATCGATCCGCAAAGCGGGGAGGTCTACGTCGACAGCGGCGAGACGATCACCAAGGAACATTTCGACCGGATGCTCACGAGCGAAGTGAAGGAAGTCGAGGTCTTGCTCGCCAAGCCCGACGCCCAGACTCGCACGATCGACCCGCTCATCCTCGCGGCCCTCAAGGAAGATCGCGGCTCCTACAAAGAGGACCAGGGACAGACCGCCACGCACGAACAGGCGTTGTTGAAAATTTATCAACGTCTCCGTCCGGGGAACCCGCCGCACCACCAGGGTCGGCCGGCGGACCCGCTCGAAGTGGGCGTGGAGCG
>CAYYUU010000804.1:0-4309 GCA_964474955.1 uncultured Alcaligenaceae bacterium
GCAAGCGGGGCGAGGGACTTTGAATTGTCCCCAACGCAAGCGTGAACCGCTCTAATATCACTCTTCCGACGTCGCTCGTTCGCCCCGAAACCAGTTGCAATCGAGACAATGCCGCAATAACGCACGCGAGCGATAGATTCGCACCGCCAGGTTACTCGACGTGATGCCCAGAACTTCGCAGATCTCTTCCGTCGGTAGGTCACACATTTCGCGAAGAAAATACGCCTCCGATAACTGCTCCGGGAGCTTCCCCAGGCAATCGTGGAAGACCTTCCAAAAGTCTTTCTGTTCGAACACTTTGGCCGGATCATCGGCCCACGGACGAAGTCGTTCGTCCCGGTGTCCCTGGAGCGAGACCGCCTCTTGATGAGCGTCTGCTTCCTTGGCTTGTGCCCGGTAGTGGTCTACGATCTTGCGCCGGAGTATGCTGATCAACCAGGTTCGGATTCTCGACTCCTCGCGGAATTGATCGAGCGCATCGATGGCCGCGAGGAAGGTTTCTTGGACGAGGTCTTCGGCCAGGTCGGTCGCGCGGACACGGACGACGGCGTATTGGAACAGGGCGTCTCCGTGTTCTTCCACCCAGCCGGAGGGGTCGATCGGCAAGTCTTGGGGTTGTGACATCGCAGCTGTTGTCCGCACTCACGAACGGCTCAAGGACCCAACTCGGATCCGACGAGAATTGGTCGCCTCTTGATTTGTTACGATTCGGTCGGGTCAGGCGGACCAAGTTTTTTTTGCATGGCTTGTTTCATTCGTTCTTTCGCAGCGGAAGTGAGTTGGAGATGTTGGGGATGTGGTTGGTTCGGTTCGACGACGGAGATTTTCTGGAACGCTTGCCGAAGGAATTGAATGTGCTTTCGAAACTGCTTGCAAGACCAACATAAAGCCAGGTGGAATCGCAGCGCCCACCTCTCGTGAAATTCCAACTTTCGCTCGCACGAGTCGGACATTAACCGCGATGCGGCCTCGCACTTGAGTGAGAGAATGAACGACAGTCGTTGGAAAAAATGCTTCATCAAATCGGCTTTCGTCAGCGCCTCAGTTTCTGGGCGGTCAAGACTCCTTCTTTGAGTAGCGAGTGGAAGTTTATGGAATCCATCCATCAAGAATTATACAGCAGTTTTTGTAGGGTGGGGCTTCGCGGTGTTGTCTTTCGGCTCCGGAGTCGCACTGCTGCTTCGCAGCATGCAACTCCTTCGCGGTCGCTCGCGCTTCCCGCTTGCCCCACCTTACGAAAATCCGGCACCAAGAAACTCTTTCCCCGTGCCTGCTACGTTATTCCTGCTCGATGAGATTGACCCCAGGCCCACCGATCAACAGGTCGAATCCGGCTCCACCGCGGAGGGTGTCGTTGCCGGCACCTCCGAAGAGTACGTCGTTGCCCTCATCGCCATCAAGGGTGTCGTCGCCGCTGTCCCCGGAAATGTAATCCCTCCCTTGGCCCCCACTCACGGTGTCGCTTCCCGACCCAGCGAAGATAAAATCAAACCCGTCGTTGCCTTCAATGATATCGTTCCCGCCATCACCAAAGATGATGTCATTCCCAATGCCCCCAAAGATAACGTCGTTGCCTTCACCGGCATACACAAAATCGTTGCCTTCGCCGCCATCGATGACGTCATCTCCGCCTCTGGCCAGGATCAAGTCCCTTCCACTGCCCCCTTGGATGCTGTCATTTCCAGCGCCACCAAGGGCGTAGTCGGAACCGGCCCCGAGGTAAATGTTCGTCGGCACACCACCGCTGGCAGCGAAGTTGACGAAGTCGTTGCCGGCTCCCGTGTTCACGTCCAGAAGCGCCAGGTAACCCAACGACGAAAGATTCCCAGCGGTCACGAAATCATTGCCGGCTCCGGTATCGAGCCGCAGAGTCTCGACCGTCCCGCTGTCGATCGTAAACCGTCCGAGGTTCGCCCGTTGCACTTGCAATCGGCCCGCGTTGGCGGTGATCCCGATTCGATCCGAAGCACCGTCGGCCCCAAAGACCTCAAGCGTGTCGTTGCCTTCACCGCCCTCGACGATATCGCTTCCGTCCCCGTTATTCCAAACGATCACGTCGTCACCGAGCCCGCCCAGAATCTCGTCGGTCCCGGCACCACCCACGAGGGTGTCATTTCCGTCGGTCTGGGTGATCTGGATGGACGCGACTTGATATCCGGGGGTGGTGAAGTCGCCATTGGGGATGGCCGCAAGGACATTGCCCGTCGGACCTCCCAGACCAAGTGATCCTTGGAACCCAGGATGTAGACTGACGACGCCGTTCTCGTCGACTCCCGTATCCGGAGCGGCTTGGGCGAGAGCCGCCGTGTTCTCTGGAACCTCGTCGTTGACTTCCGTCCCGGCGTCCCAGACTTGATCACCGGTGACGATGTAGGCCGACGCTCCAGTCCTCTCGATCAAGTTTCCATAAGTGTCGAACAGGTCGATTTGTTGCGGATCGTCGTTGCCGATGAAGGCGTCGTTGCTGGGAATGACCATCGACGCGAAACTCAGATATTGGGACAAGGCATTGAGCGAGGAGGCATTCAACTGGACTGTGCGAGATGTCCCTGGAGCCAATGGTCCGCCCGACGTCGCGAGGGCATCGGCGACTCCGCCGGACGCGAAAGCTGCCTCGATGCGCGGTCCGACGGTGCCATCCTCGGCCAACCGTTCGAGGCTCGTCGAGGCGGCTTGTCCGGCGTTGAAGAAGTCGTACACGCCGTCGGTCGTGGCCAGGAACACAGGCGTGATGAGGGTTCCGTCGGTCGGTGCCAGATTCGTCACCGTAACGGTGATCTGACCACCGCCATCGAGTTGGTCGTTCCCGATGCCACCATCGAGAGCGTCACTCCCGGCACCGCCGACGAGGAGGTCATCTCCGTCACCACCTCGGAGTTCATCGTCACCACCTTCCCCGAAGAGGTAGTCATTTCCGTCGGTCTGGGTGATCTGGATGGACGCGACTTGATATCCGGGGGTGGTGAAGTCGCCATTGGGGATGGCCGCAAGGACATTGCCCGTCGGACCTCCCAGACCAAGTGATCCTTGGAACCCAGGATGTAGACTGACGACGCCGTTCTCGTCGACTCCCGTATCCGGAGCGGCTTGGGCGAGAGCCGCCGTGTTCTCTGGAACCTCGTCGTTGACTTCCGTCCCGGCGTCCCAGACTTGATCACCGGTGACGATGTAGGCCGACGCTCCAGTCCTCTCGATCAAGTTTCCATAAGTGTCGAACAGGTCGATTTGTTGCGGATCGTCGTTGCCGATGAAGGCGTCGTTGCTGGGAATGACCATCGACGCGAAACTCAGATATTGGGACAAGGCATTGAGCGAGGAGGCATTCAACTGGACTGTGCGAGATGTCCCTGGAGCCAATGGTCCGCCCGACGTCGCGAGGGCATCGGCGACTCCGCCGGACGCGAAAGCTGCCTCGATGCGCGGTCCGACGGTGCCATCCTCGGCCAACCGTTCGAGGCTCGTCGAGGCGGCTTGTCCGGCGTTGAAGAAGTCGTACACGCCGTCGGTCGTGGCCAGGAACACAGGCGTGATGAGGGTTCCGTCGGTCGGTGCCAGATTCGTCACCGTAACGGTGATCTGACCACCGCCATCGAGTTGGTCATTGCCTTCACCACCGAACAGTTGGTCATCACCTTCGCCGCCGAGGAGAAGATCATTGCCGTCACCGCCACGGACCACGTCGTCCCCGCTTTCGCCAAACAACCAATCATCGAACTGCGTCCCGAAAAGGGTATCGTTTCCACCCCCGCCGTTGATCGTGGCGTTCTGGAACGAAGTGAAGTCCGCGCTGGTGACATTCTCCAAAGAAATCCGATTCGCAAAATCACCAACCGCAGTCACTCGGATTTCGACAACGTCCGCGGCGAGTACGTCACCTCCTGGAGAATTCGTGTTGGTTGGGGCGGCTCCGTTGATGAGAACCGTACCACTATCGACAGTCAACTCGACGTTGTCGACGTCATCCACGTCGATCGTGAGAAGTCCGCCGGCAAACACCGAACTCACCGAGAGGAGATTCCGGCATTCAAGAGATTCCAGAGAAGGACGAAACCGCGAGGACGATTGTGCTGCGTGGTTGGGACGAGAACGGCGCGCACCGCGATCGATCATACCCATAATTCTGCTCCTGAGTCAGGGTAGGGAGGTTGGGTTAAAAGTGATTGCGTGCGTTAGTCGTGAGAATGACTCGGAGATTACAGAAAAATTTGGAAAAAATTTTGAGGCGGGAACTCGGAATCGATCTGATTTGAATTGTCGGGGTTTTTCTTTTCGACAAGCCCGAAGCGCGAGCGAAGGATCTTCTTTGGCC
>CAYYUU010000805.1:0-4301 GCA_964474955.1 uncultured Alcaligenaceae bacterium
CGGAATGTGCTTGCGGATTATGGTCCATCGGTCTGGCCTGATCGGTGTACACTTGACCGTCCGACCCCACGAGCAAGGAGGCACAATCGTCACCTGTATTGTGGAGACGGGAGCGACTCATGACAGAGACCGACGTGACACAACCTGAGCCAGTCCGAAAGAAAATCGTCATCGTGGACGACCATCCCGCAATTCGCGAGGGGCTCGCCATGTGTATCGAACTGGAGGAAGACCTCGAAGTCTGTGGTCAAGCCTGCGACGACATCGAGGCCCTCCGAGTGATTCAAGACACCAAGCCGGACGTGGCGATCATCGATGTAGCCCTAAAAACCGGGAATGGGATCGAACTGGTCAAACAGCTGTCTGCCCGAAATGATCCGCCGCTGCTGCTCGTCTGGTCGATGTACGACGAATCTCTCTACGCCATGCGCGCCCTCCGCGCCGGGGCTCTGGGTTACGTCAACAAACAGAGCGAAACGAACACAGTGATCGAAGCCATCCGCCATGTGTTACAAAAAGAGATTTATTTGAGCCCGGAGGCGTCGAAGCAATTGCTGAACCAAGCTGTTCGGGGTCAGGACGTCAACAGCGAGTCCGCGGTTCATTCCCTCTCTGATCGTGAACTGCAAATCTTCGAACTGATTGGCCGGGGCCGAACGACACACCAGATCGCAGACCAATTACACCTCAGCCCAAAGACCGTCGAGACCCACCGAGGACGGATCAAAACCAAGCTTAATGTGTCCAGCGCAACGGAGCTAATTCAACAGGCGACACAATGGGTGCTGGAGAACGGATAGAACTCTGACATGTTTCCGTTAGCCCGCCCCGAATCATCGCGGATGCTCCTCCGGCGAACCCTTCCACTCGTAGATCCTCTGATGGGCCATTGGGGAAAATCCTCAACCCGCACACCACTGTGCCAAAACCACACATTTTCGCCCGGAATAGATCGCAAACCCATCGCACTCTTTGTGAATCTCTGACGGCTCGTCGTCTCTGTGCGAAATCCCCACATTGGCTGGTCGAGACGCTCGTTGTCCAACGAAGAACTCGTGTATCGTCCTTTTCCCAAGATCGACGGAGTGCTCAGTTGTCCCCACGTTGGGCGGCTTGTGTCTCGATTTGCCGAAGATCGTTTTCCCAAACAGGTCTTTGGCATTTCGTGTGCTACATGGAATCTTGCTTGGCTGAATTGTCCCCCTTACACATCCAGACAAGGAGTTGATCATGAGAAGCCTCATTCCGTGGAGTCCCCTTGAGTCGAACTGGTTTCAGAATCTTCGGCAAGAACTCGATCAGACTCTCCGCCGGTTTATTCCCACTACGGAAGGAGACGGTAGAGAGTCGCTCGTTGGTATCGGTTGGGCACCGAGCATCGACGTCGAGGAAACCGACAACGCATTGATCGTCACCGCCGACTTGCCCGGCATCGATCCCAAAGATGTCGACATCACCGTCAGTCCGGAAGGTCGGCTCATTATCAAGGGCGAACGCAAGGAACAGAAAGAAGGGAAGGAGAAGAACTACTGGCGAAGCGAACGTTCGTTCGGCACCTTTTCCCGAACGCTTCAGCTTCCCGCCAGTGTCGAAGCCGACAACATCACTGCCACAACTTCCAACGGCGTGATCACCCTTTCCATCCCCAAAAAGGCAGAAGCTCAACCCAAAAAGATCGCCGTCAATCCTCAGTAAGTGAGGCAACGTGAGTGCCACCTTGTGGAGGCCAGCCGAGCTGGCCTCTCTTGTTCGTGACTCAATGGAATGATTCATTCGCTTGATATTTAGCGTTTTCGCAAGCAAACCGAACCGGCTCCAAAATAACTCGCTGAACTCATTGCCATTGTAAAGTTTCCATGTCTTATCAGTTTTTCAACGGACCTCACCATGAGTTGCTTTCGGTCCAACGTAGATGTGTCGTGTGCGAGTTTTCGGCAACAGGGTTATCTGCAGCCTGATCAGCCTGGAAGGAGTGAAAGCATGAAAAGACCACAACAAGTCAACCATCCCGAGCACCTTTCGAAGCAGACGAACAAGATGCTCCTCGGAGTACTCTTTGCTCTTGGAATTCTCGCCTATCCCAGTGGTATTTCGTTCAATGCCGAGGCATTGGCACAAAGACCAAAGCGGAAACCTGTCCTCGTGAGTCGTTGGGTGAAGCGTAATGATAACGGAATGATTTACTTCACAACCAATGATCCGAAGGCCCTTCAACAGGCAACAGCGAAAAGTGGGAAAATCTTAAAATACCGAAATGGTAAGTATGTCCATGCGATCCACAAGCAGTATCCCAGTTCCTGTGGTCCCGCTTCGTTAGCCATTGTCCTGAAGCAGCTGGGAATAACGGATCCTCCAGGTTCCAAGGCCTACCGGCCTTGGGATGTCGATTTGATTCGGCCTACCCTGAGAATCCCGGTTGGTTTTTTCGGTTCCGAAGAGGATTTGCTCTGGCTCGGACTTCATCGCAAACGATTGGAACCCGGACAATCGAAATGGAATGGGGGGCACAAGAAGACGGACTCGAAATACTTTATGGATACAGAGGGACGCTTAGACTTACGCTCCAGTGGAGTCGCAAAAACGAAACTTTCCGAAGGTTCGAACATGAACTATCTGCCGTATTCAAAATTCCCGCGGTGGCTCTGGAGACACCCAGGAGTAGGGTATGGCGGAAAAAAATCTTACTCCACCGGACTTCCAGGAATCATGAACTACATCCTCTCAGGGAAACGGAATGGGCCTTGGCGAGACGCGATGCCGCTGGAGTTCCAAGGTCGCAATTATAAGGAAGTAGTCGCCTATCGTCGGATCATCAAAGGATTTATTGATCACAACATTTCTCTTGTCTGTGGTGTGGATAAAGGAGGGCATTTTAATGTCATCATCGGGTATTCGGGTGCCGTGAGTCCCGCGAGCAGACCCTTCTATGTGTACACAGCAGATCCGTTAGATGGTTGGGGGCGAAGTCCGAAGACACGGCAACCGTTGCGGTGGAGGCGAATTAGTCTTGTGGCTGGGAATCTTAGACGAGGTAAAGGCGTGCTTACGGGAATAATTTGTTGGAATCACCATGGTAGCGGTGGCAAGTCTGTACGTTTTCGAGCATCAAGGTGGGCGTATTCTGTTGACCGGGCCAATGGCAATGCCTGGCTCACTGGCAAAGCTCGACAACCCGAGCCTCGAGATCCCCTTCACGATCCGTTGGCAATTGCGTTAGAGCGCATGCCCTTGGGCCCACCCATTCGGCCCGGAAAAAAATAACTGCCCTTGAGGCGAGCTTGGTGGCAATGCAATTTTGGTGTCCAGAGGGGCTACATGGCGGTAGGTCCGATTGTTGTTCAGTTTGGTGGAAGGATTCTGCTGGACTTTCCCATTGCCGATCTCACGGCCTTGTGCATCATCCAGTCTTAATTTTGGGGTAGAGTCGCTTGAGTTTTCGTCTCGCATCGTCGATCTGAAATTGCCAATCGACCCCTCGTTGTTTTTCATTGACTTGCTCGGCCCACGTTCGAATCTCCGAATCGAGAATCTCGATCTGTCCAATCCGTCGATCGCTCAAACATTGCGTGGAAAATTCTGGAGGGGTTTTCCGATCTTGAGTTTACCGAGTTTCGGTCTGGTCGTGTCCTTTCCTGGGCGGAAGGAGTTTGGGACCTTGAGATGACGACCCGAAAGTAGTGAGCCCAGCTCAGAAGTCCTCAATCGTACCGAGCAGCTTGGGGGGAAATTCCGCACTTTTTCCTCACTGATTGGACGTACGAGTCCAATGTGTCTACGATGCGAGGGAAGTGTTCGGATTGTCCGAAACCCGGTTTTTATCAGGCTCTGCGTTGCGTTGACATTGATGTGATCGGTGCGTCACGGGGCCCTTGTGCTGGATTCAGGTCCTGGCGCGTATGCCTGGCCAAGCCTCCCTCTTTTCCCGCGCATTTCACACCCAGAGAAACACACCAACCCAAGAAGACGTCAAGAAGCGGATTCTCGGCTCGTGGGATTCCCCTTGTCTTTTGAGTCCTTGAGCTCGGGAAGATAGTCCGAGGCCAAAACAAGGACTTGATTCTTTCGTCCTTGAGTTTGGGAGCAAATCTGCGTACTGGCTGTACTGGAAAGATCCTCTGTACTGCCAAATTGTAAGAACTTATGGCGATCAACAAGAAGGGTTGCGAACGACATCCATTCCTCTAAAATGTTGCGGAGCAAGAGCTTTCAGGTATTTCGGTGAAAACCGAAGTCGTACTTCGCGTCCGTGAGGTCGGAGGTTCAAATCCTCTCACCCCTACTACCATTTCTAAACCGGAATC
>CAYYUU010000806.1:0-4297 GCA_964474955.1 uncultured Alcaligenaceae bacterium
GTAAAACCCTCGGAAAACACGGGTTTTGGAGCCGAAATTTTTGCGAACGTTCAGAGAAATAAGTGTTGTATGTTGGATTTGCTTTTCTCGGAGCGAAAAGCAACTACCTCTTTTCCTTCGTCGAGAGACTTGCCTGCCCTTGGTCTTCAGGTTGCGTGTCTTGTTCGTCGTTCGGCGTGGCTTCAATTCTCTTCTGTCCGGTTTTCATGCCCAACTGGCATTTATTTCCGGGGATTCACGATCCCGACGTCATCGTCCCCCACGCCTGGATTACTGTCCACACGAGCAGACTCACGAGTAAAATGGGAAACAGCAGTTCCACGATTTGACCTCCTCAGGTACAGACCTACAATCAACCCAGCGAGAACCAATCTCTTGGCTGGGTCTCGTCTTTCGTACTTCGAAACACGAACGATGGACACACTATCCATTTTACGGTAGGTCCGGGCGTCTCACCAAATTCTTATCGTCCCCAGGTCGTGGCAGGAATGGTCAACGTTGTGACGGGTGCCACCGGGCAACTCGGTAGTCATATCGCCGAACAACTCAGAGAACGCGGAGAATCGGTCCGCGCGATCGTTCGCGAAAGCTCAGACACCGCATTCTTAAACTCCATAGGCGTCGAATGTGCCCGTCGCGATTTTCAAGACGTGCCGGCGCTCGCGTCGGCGATGCGCGATGCTTCTGCCGTTTACCATGCGGCAGCTCGGGTGAGCGATTGGGGGCCGTGGTCCGCCTTCCGGGCAGAAATCGTAGACCTCAGCCAGGCCGTCCTGGAAGCCTGTCTGCGAGCATCGGTTCCACGTGTGCTTTACGTCAGTTCCATCTCGGTCTACGGACATTCGAAAGTCAAACCCGACGAAGTCATCGCCGAAGACGCTCCGCTCGGTCAAAACATGTGGTGGTGGGATCATTACGCGAAGGCCAAACTACGCGCCGAAGAACACGCGAGACAATACTCCGGAGATCTCACGATCGTTCGCCCCAGCTGGATTTATGGCCCACGCGACCGTGTTACGATTCCACGTGTCGTCGCAGCCCTGAAGGCCAAACGCGTCCCCATCGTCGGGTCGGGTGACAACCTTCTCAATTTGATCTACGCCGGAGACGTGGCGAGAGGATGTATCCTCGCTGCGACATGCGATAGGGCAAAAGGACAGGTCTACAACTTGTGCAGCACCGGCGAAGTGACCCAACGGCAAATGCTTGATACACTCGCCGATGCTCTCGAACTTCCACGCATTACCCGCAAGGTCCCGATCTTCCTCGTTCAGCAACTCGCATTTCTCCAAGAACTCTGGGCGCGGATGCTCCGAAAAAAAACACCACCAACGATTACTTGCCGGGCCGTGTATCAGATCGCCCGTTCGACCCAATTTTCTAGCGAAAAAGCCAAAGCCGATCTTGGCTGGGAACCCGAAATGAAAATCGAAGCTGGCGTCGAGCACACCCTTGCGTGGTTCCGTGAAAATGAAACTCATCGGCAATGACGCACGATCACTCCCAAAGTGTCCAGGTCGGATTCTCGTCCCTTCCTCGATTTCGCACCGAGTCTCGCCGGGCCGAATCGGACCCAGAAACTCGGAATAATAACCACTACCGATTTCCCAGTTACTTTTCTGTCGTTCTTCGTCGACTAGCGCTCTTCCTCGCGAAGGCGATTCCCGGTAAAAAAGAGGACTTGCGAAAGGCGGAGCAAGACAGGTCAATGGCTCCGTTTTTCGGAATCTCACCGGTTGAATATTTTTCCTCCCCGCATTCCACGGGAGACATCCATGACCGACGAAAACATAAAATCCGAATCATCCACAGCTTCGCCAAGCTCCATCACGGCAGACGTTTCAGTTCCGAAAAAGAACATAGGCGAAGGAAGGGCGACTCCGACGAAAGCCGAGAGCACTGCCTCCGAGAGGAGCGTAGGGCGACGTCAAACTTCTGTGACGATACTGCTAACTACGGCTTTGGTCCTCGCCATCGGAGGCGGTGTGGGCGCAAGCCTTTACTTCGCCAGGCAGGCCCACATCGCCAAGAGCGAGAATGCTCCCCGCGAGTTCGAAATCGAGCAAGAGTTGGCAAAAGGAAAAGTCGCCCAATATGCTCTCCAACTCCGGGAGGTGGAGGATTTGCGTCGCCATAACTCGTTACGCCAAGCTCACATCATCCTGAAGGAGTGTCCGGAAGAACTCCGTGGATGGGAGCACGCCCAACTCCGCCATCTGTGTCGAACACCGACCTTCTTCTTGCCCGGAAAGGCCGCGGACATCCTTCTTTTCAACCCCGAAGGAGATCGAATCCTGACGGTCCAAGCAGAGGATGACGCCAAGACTAAGCTCATCGTGTGGGATGCCGAGACTGCAAAGAAGATCGTCTCCTGGACCGTGCTGACTACGATTGGCAACCGAACAGCACGGCTCGCTTACGGTCCCAACGACCGGTTGGCCGTCGTCGTGGAGGAAGACAATCCGGTCGTCGAACTTTACTCCACCAAGACCGGCAAGAACCTCAAGACGCTCAAGCACCCTTCGTGGTCGATTTCGTGTGTCGAATTTTCTCCGGAAGGACGCTTCGTTGTCGCAGGCTCGAAACAGGGCGTCATCGGTTGGTCCGCAGCAAACGGAAAAACCGTGTTCACGGAAAACCTGCCTAGTTCGCAAGAGACGAGATGCATCGGCGTGAGCCCGGACTTCCAGAGAATCGCTCTAGCGCATCCGTCCGAAGTCACCATTTGGGACATCAAGGAAGAGATGTCTGACACTCCGGTCATCAAATACGGTCGTTCGTTAAAGATTGAAAACCTAGAAGTCCGAGCGTTGGCCTTTGCCGGCAAGCCGAGCCACTGGCTTGGCATTGGGGGGCGTGCGACTCCGGAAAGGGCTCGCAAGCCGAAGGTTCTCGGAGAAGTGCAAGTTTGGAACTTGAATAATGGAATGCGGGTCATGAAGGCACCAAGACACAACGCGGTCGTCCAATCCTTACGTTTTGATCTGCGGACCAACCCCTTTGGCGTGATTACGGTCGGGGAGGATGGATTCGTCTTCCGCGCTCCCGTGGGGGCGAACGAGTATTACTTGCTCCCTCGCCCGTTTCCGCGATTGAGTGGCGCTGGCTTACAGATGGACCGTGGGTTGATTGCGTGGCAAGATGCTCCACCGCAAAAGAACGGTCAGTTGGTCCAGGTACGACCGATCGGTCCGAGACTCCCGATTACTGTGCGTTTGGACGGGCCATTAAGCTCGGTCGCGTGCCAACACAGAGGAACTCGAATCGTCCATGCGACCAACGGAAGGTTGGCGAAACGGAAGGGCATCACCAACGACATCGAGTCGATTCGACAGAGCCGGACGGACAGCGACTTCCTTCGCCAGACCGACAATCCAACCACTCACCTGTGCTTCGACGCCTCAGACGCACACCTGACGGCGACCACCGCAACAAATCTCTACATCTGGGATTGGGACAACGAAGAGAAGAAAATCAAAGTCGCTCTCGCCGGGAACACAACTCACGCCATGTGCGCGATTCCCAAAAGCTCCCGCATCGCCGTCGCCCGGTCGAAGGACGGCAAAGGAAGTTTCGTCATTCAAGCCGTGGACGTGAAAGCCGGCCAAGTGATTGCCACGATCCGTCCGAAGGGGCCGATCCTTTCGATGAGTGCAAGTCCGGAAGGGAAGTTTCTCGCGGTACGCTCACCCGATCATGTCCAGATTTGGAAAACATCCGATTTGGCCGGAAATCCCAAATGGGCACAAACCGTCAAAGGACTGTTGGCCGTATCGTTCCCACCAGACGAAAAACAGCTTCTCTCGCTCGCGGCAGAATTTGGGCCCAAGACATTCACCACGAAGGGGACGGTTACAACTTGGAGTTTGAACGACGACTCTTCGGAGCCGACTTCGGTCAGGGAGGTTCCATTCGGAGGAGTGTTCGAACCCGTGGCGAAGGCGGTCTTCTCGCCGAGCGTGAAGCGATTCGTGACGGCAGCCGGAGATACAATGCGAATCTGGGACACCAAAACGGGCCAACGGGTCATGACCTATCGCAACCTGCCCGGCGACATCAGCCGATTGGCGTTTTCCAGCAATGGGCAATATCTGTTGTGCGGAGCCGGAACCACGGAGTTTGGGACCGTCGTCATTTGGGAAGCGGAGAAGTAGGGAATAGGGAATAGGGAATAGGGAGACGGAATCTCACGCGAAGGCGCGAAGATCCGAAGGAAGAAAGAGCCAGAAAAAGGAACCACAGATATAACGAATACCACAGATTTGCTTTATCCGTGTGAATCAGTGTCATCAGTGGT
>CAYYUU010000807.1:0-4284 GCA_964474955.1 uncultured Alcaligenaceae bacterium
ACACGTAAGTGTATATGCGTTCATGTGTGGGTTAATTCACAGCCTCGGAGCGAAAAGCAACTTTCCAAACGTGACTCCTATCGTTCCGACTTCACCGGCACCAACGCATTCGCAATTTGGGCCGCGAGCCTTGCGTTCTCCAACAACAACGCACAGTTCGCCTTGAGGGCTCGCCCTCCCGTTGCATCGGTCATGCTCGAAAGCAAGAACGGCGTCAACGCATTGCCACGAACGCCGAGTTGGATGGCCACGTTCTCGGCTTCCTCGACGGCCGTTTCGACTTCGGTTTCGTCGAGGGCCAAGTCTTCGGAAATCGGCTGGGCAACGACAATCCCAGCTTGTCCGAGTTCCCAGTGCGCTCGCAAGACTGCTGCGATTTCTTCCGCCGAGTCCACACGCGCCGAGACGCGCTCTCCGCTCGACGCGAGATAAAACGCCGGGAATTCTGCCGTCTTGTAACCAAGAACGGGGACGCTGTGGGTCTCAAGGATTTCCAAAGTTCGAGGAATGTCGAGGATGCTTTTGGCACCGGCACAAACGACGGCCACAGGTGTCCGTCCGAGTTCGATCAAGTCTGCGGAGATGTCCCACGGTTGGCCGGTCGATCGATGAGCGCCGCCAATGCCGCCCGTTGCGAAGACTTGGATGCCGACTTGATGCGCCAGGAACATAGTCGCGGCCACCGTCGTTGCCGCCGTCTTTTGCTGAGCCACGGCAACGCCGACGTCGCGGCGACTCGCCTTGACGACATCGTCACTGGTGGCGAAATATTCGAGTTGTTCGTCGTCGAGACCAACCGTCGGGATTCCTTTGTAAACGCCCACCGTTGCGGGGATGGCTCCTTCATCGCGGACGATCTGTTCCAGGGCGCGAGCCGTCTCGATATTTACCGGACGAGGCAATCCCTGAGCAATGGCCGTAGATTCCAACGCTACGACCGGTTTGTTATCTTCTAAAGCCGCTCGGACTTCGTCACTGAGCGAGATTTTTCCCTTCTTCGTCATGGTCAACTCCGTCTCTGCATCAGTAGAAAAGGGAGAATCCTGCGGAGTCTCCCTATCCACTATGTTGGCGGGTGTGGGCAGAAAATCAATATCAGGTGGTGTTCGTAGCACTGCGACCACGGGGGTTGGATTCCTACTTTCCCCAAGCCAGCGGCGTGAGAAAGTGGAAATGGATGATCTTTGACAAATGGAAAAAGGGTCAATCCGGCTTCGCCGACGCAACGCACTTCTCAAACTGATCGACCACGGCCTTCGGCGAGACCACACTCTCGAGAATCAACAACTCCTGTCCACCTGCCGGAGTCGGTTCCACGATGATCTTGCCGACACCAAAAAGATATTCGAGAACCCCTCGCTGGAATCGAACTCGCGCGACGTGCGGGAGCAAGATTTGTTTCGGCTTCCCGTAGAGCCATCCGCGACTTTCGTAAATTCGAGTCGTCGTGAGACCGTAGCGATAAGCCAGAACACGATAACTCCAACGAATCAGTTGCAACGACCAGATGGAAGCAGCAAGCCCCGCCAACGTCCACGGAAGCAAATCAGCGGGTACGATTTGAAATGCCGCCCAAACGGCTCCCGCTGTGACAGCCGCACAAACGAGAAAACTTGGGATAAGACAACGACCGCAATACTTGCCCGTCCACACTTGTTGTTCTTTCGAAGTGTCGGGGGGCGTCGGATTTGTCTCGGTCGGAGTTTGCGGAGCGGGCATGGTCGCGCCCGGCTTCATCACGAGCTTGCGACTCTTGGTAGGCGCGTTCGTCTCGGTGTCTCCAATGGGTTTCTTGGCACTAGCCTTGGGAGCTGAGGTTTGGGGAGTCGATGGTTGTTGCGTCGGCGGAGGAGGTGCAGTGTCGCGAATCGGTTTCTTGGTGCTGACCTTGGGAGCGGGCATGGAAGGTTTAGCTGGTGTAGGTTGTGATTGTGGAGGTGCTTGCCTCGGAGGTTGTCGATCTGTCGTTGTTTGCGGAGTCGATGATTGCGGCGCGGGTTGGGGAGGAACGGATTGCGGTTTCGGTTCTGGTCGAGGTTGCGGAGTCTCTCTCGGTGCGAGATCGTTCACGAGATCGGGGTCAAGATAACTCGACGGCATCTCTGTCGAAGTGTTCGGTTGATTCGAAGGCGCGGGGTCTCTGGGCGGAAGGTCGTTGATGATTCCGGGAGACGTCGTTGGGGGTGCCGAGTCGTTGGAGTTCGTTTGAGGGAGCGGTCTTCGCGGCGTCGGTTGCGGCGTCGGTGGTTGTGGCTTCAAATCATTCACAATCCCAGGCGTTGGCGAAGATTGTTCTTTCGGTGCAAGATCGTTGATGATTTGGTTCTGTGGGGGCAACGTTTGCTCTGGAACTCGTCCTTGAGGATTTTCGGGAGCTTGGCTCATGGGTTTCATCCTGAAACGGGCCAAAAGTGAGGCTTTGTCACCCCTCACCCACAGCGTTTCCCGCTTCGCTCGGGTTTGTCCCTTTCCCCGCTTGCGCGGCGAGCGACTTTGAAAAACGGTCCCTGCGAGATCACCTGATCGACAGATTTGGCTTCAAGTCGGTGATGATCTCAAAGTCTTTCTCCCCGCTTGCGGGGAGAAAGATTTAGGATAAGGGGTCTTCTTTCGTTGGGATTGCGGAGTTCAGAAGCCAGAGACATCCTAATCTCAAATTTTAAAAACACCGCACAGCCACAACGGTGCAATTGTCGGAACCACCGCGAAAATTCGCAAGGTCAACCAGATAGTGTGCCAAATTCGGAGCCGACGACGGGGCCGTTCGAAGGGCTTCGGCGAGCAATTCCTTGTGGACGTGCGCATGCAATCCATCGCAAGCCACGATCAACCAATCGCCCGGCGTAAGTCGAATTTGGGCGTAACTGGGATCGATGGTCTTGAGCTTACCGATTCCCTGAGTGACTTGGTGTCCGCTCGGGTGGTCTTCGGCTTCCTCTTCGGTGAGTTGGCCGAGTTCGACCATGCGCCCGACGAGTGTATGATCTCGCGTGAGTTGTTGGAGTTCGGTATCGTGCCACAGATAAACGCGACAGTCTCCGACATGGCTGAACTCGACGGCTCCATCATAAATTACGGCTACCGCAGCAGTCGAGCCCATCCCTTGCGTTCCTTCGGCTGCCTGAAGAACGAGCGAATTCGATTCGTGGAGTCCGCCCATTAGTGCCTGTTGAAACAAATTCGGCGAAACCGTGGGAGAAGGTTGGTTAATCCACTCCAAAACTTTCGGTCCAAGGACTCGCCCCATCGTTTGGATCGTGATCAGGCTCGCCCGGTCACCAGCTTCATAACCGCCCATCCCGTCGGCCACCACGATCACTGCGGCTTCGTGGCGCGCGTCGAGGTTCGCCATGCAATAGTGTTGAACGAGGTGACTATCTTCGTTCTTGTCTCGCACGCGACCCGACGACGAAACTCGCCCGACGTCGAGCCGGAACACTCCTCGCTCGGGCGGCGGATCGACACCGATCGTTGGCTCGACGTCGGAAGAAGGTTTGGATTCGTCAAAAAGACGATCGGCCCCCGGTCCGTCGAGTTCTAAATCGATATCATCGTCGCTGGATTCCGCCGAAGGAGTTTGGGGAGGCGGAGCTTGAGGCGTGGGCGCATTCGTTTCGGCGTTCGTGGATCGCCCCGGTGGCTTGATCTCTTCGGGTGGAGGGCTGACCGAATCACTCACGGCCCCCCACATCTTTTTTCCAAAGCCGGAGATGCCCGACCAAATTTTGCCTGCGGTCTTCTTGGTGGTGTCGTAGATCTCGCCAACCGGCGATTGGTTTGGATCGTCGGTTGCGGCAGAGCCCGATTGGTTTGGCGTAGGAATCGTGAAGACCTTATGGCAATATCCGCACTTGGCAGAACCGCTTGAGCCATCGGGAAGTTGGCACACTTGTTGGCAGTGAGGGCAGTTTATGCGTAGGGTCACGGCTGGGAATTCCTCATCAACGCACTGCTAGTTGTGACGGGAGTGTTTACGAAATCTCGGGCGGAAAATCGGAGCCTCCGAAAGAGGCTTCCGCTATTTCCGAGCAGACAAGGTACCATCATTCTCCGAGCGAGAAAACCGCTTTGTCAGCCGAACTTCATTCCCGACGTCGTTGTACTCGACTTGATCGACGAGGCCCTGCGTCATCAAGATGCCAAAACCACCTTCGCGGATTCCGATGGCCTCACGTACCAGCATGTGCCGCACTGGATCATCTCGGTCCGCGGCGTGGGGCAATTTCGCTCGATCAAACCCAGGACCCGAATCGCGAATGTGTACCACGACCTTCTCGGAATCAA
>CAYYUU010000808.1:0-4283 GCA_964474955.1 uncultured Alcaligenaceae bacterium
GGAAACGATTCGCTTTCTCGAAACTTGGCCAAGACTCCGCCGACTTTCGGAATGGCCTTGTTGGAAAGTTCGGACGCAGTTTTCATTACGCCAAGCCAAGAACAAATGGTGACTTCGGAACATCTTGAAGAATTAGAAAGGGACAACATGGCAAAAAAGAAACCGACCAATCCGTTCGTCGGGCGCTGGCGAATCACCTGGATGAGCGCATGGGACACTGACTATCTGGATATGGAGGTCGAAGCCTTCATCGAATTCTCGGATTCAGGACAGGGAGAATTTCAGTTTGGCCTGGTCCGAGGCGGAATGGATTGCGAGTTCACGACTCGCGATGGCAAACCTGCCGTCGAGTGGTCGTGGGAAGGCAGCGACGAGATGGACCCAGTCTTTGGTCGGGGGTGGGCTGTCACGGAAGAAGATCAGATCAAAGGGATGCTCGCGTTCCACCAAGGCGACGCGTCCGAGTTCGAGGCCGAGAAGATGGCGTGAAAGACCATGCAATTGGTTTCCAAACCGGCTTGCTTCTCTCGCTCATTTTTGATGAACCGGAAGAAAACAGAAGGACCTTTTTTTCGTCGTAGGTACACGCAATCTGCGTGTACCTACGACGAAAAAAAGGACAGCAATCTATTTCGCGGGCCGAGGGAATGACGGCACTCCCCGAAGTCCCACAAGTGCGACTCTTGTTTATTCGTCCACCCAACCGAAAGGCGAATCTCCAAAACAAAAAATTCGCTCTTGAAACCTGCCGCTCTCAGCGCCCGTTGGAGATGGTGATTCGTTGATTAGCCTTGACGTTTTTCCGCACCAGTTTGCCTTTGTCGTGCGGAAGTATGACTTCCACATCGACGGCTGTATGCTTTCCAAGGCCGAAGTGAGAGATCGCCTCTTGGCCCGAGCAATAGCCGTAGCCAATCGCGATTTCTCTTGCTCCGAGAAGGGCGGATTTCTTGCCGAGTTTTCCGGCTGGGTAGAGCCGCACTTGAGAACCAATTCCCATCCGGTTGATCCCCTTCTTGCCGACGATTTGAACATCGAGCCAATTCCCGGCCGGTGTTTCGTTTCGCAAAAGTAGCGATGGTTGGCTGATCCACCAGTGAGCGAGGAACAGGTCGAGCTTTCCGTCTCGGTTAAAATCCGCCGAGGGTGCCGCGGCCATGTAGATCACTTTTTTCTCTTTGAGCAACTTGTCGAAAAATGGGCCGGAACGCCGGACGGCTTTGTCCTTCGCGGTCGGGAAATCCGTCAGACCAAAGGCCGATTCGCGGAACCTTAGGAATCCGTCGCGCACTCCGAGGTTTTCGTAAATCACGGGATGCGGCTTTCCATCCTTGAATACCACGACGGAGACGTAAATGTCGGGCCAACCGTCGTTGTCGAAATCTTGAATCTCGACGTGGGCCCCTCGCATCTTCAGCGGCGTGATCCCAGCCGACTTGGTCGCATCTTTGTATTGGGGGATTCCATTTTTCACGCCCGTGTTGAGGTAGAGCTTCGGTGGAACCGGGTCCGTCCAGGGGCTTTCGAAATGTTGGCCGATGACGATGTCGGGGAGCCCGTTGCGGTCGACGTCGGCGATGCAAACGCCTGCCGGTGCGTCTTCTCTTCCCAAACCCTTCCAACGAAAGATCTCACGAGTTCCGGGAGCTTCCTTGAACTTCCCTTTGCCGTCGTTCAGATATAAACGATGCTCACCCTTTCCTTCGGTGAAAAAAATGTCCGGCCAGGTGTCGTTGTTGACGTCAGCAACCGCGACACTCAAGCCAGAGAGCTTTGGAGGAAGGCCAACGCCTTTTGAGACGTTCGTGAATTGGTAGTTGCCCAGATTTCGAAATAACGTGGGGCCGTGTTTCACTTTGCCGTAATACCGCTCGCAACAAACAAAGTCGAGCAGTCCATCGCCGTCGTAATCGAGAGCCGCGATGCCTCGTCCGGCGAATAACGGGAGCGTCGTTCCGCTTTTCTTTGTCACGTCGACGAATTTGCCCTTGCCTTTATTTTGGAACAAGTAGCTCGGGATCTGGCGAACCGGATCGCGGTTTTTGATCGCACAGTTCGAGACGTAGAGGTCGAGTCGTCCGTTGTTCGTCAGATCGAGAAATAACGCGCCGCTGCCCATCCCACTCGTTCGCAGATGTTTTTGGCCATCGAGTTTGAACTTGCCATTTTCATTTTGGAAGAACATCCCCGGCTTGGAACCCGCGTTGTGAAACGAAGCGACGAAGAGTTCTGGCCAACCATCGCCATCGACGTCACCCCATGCCGCGCCGTGTCCTCGGATGCCACCAACGGCGGGGAGCAATCCGGTTTCTTTTCCGACGTCTTTGAAGCGGAATGGATATTGAGTCTTTCGTTTCTGAGCCTTTCCGCCAGCTGAGACTTGCGACATGGATGGATGCGCGAAAATTGCCAGGAGGAGCATGACATAGCAAACGAAAGAATTCCGGACCATTGGCAAGAACGAACGGTGGTGCATCTTCATGAGAAATTCCAGCAGCAAAAGGAGAGGAATACGAAAGTCAGAAAAGGAAGGAGGTCGGAAGGAATACCACTCCCGTCAAGGAATGCGGAATAATTGAGCGTGCGTGTTTGACTTCGGAATTTGCACGGCTCCGCCGTGGCAACGAGGGCAACCGAAGACAAAGAGAAAACGACCAAAGCGGCAGCTTCGCTGCCGCACTCCCAAAAGAAAACGAATACTGCGTGTCGCCGCCACTTTGTTGTTTTCTGTTTTCATCACGCCGACGACGCTAGCCCACCATGTTGGTGTCGAATCCGCGTGATGGCCACAAGACACGCATCGTGTTCGGATTTCCCTCGCGACCCCATGAACTCATCGAACAACGGCAGCACGCCCGCAGCGATTTCCTTTTCTTCGAGGGCCAAGTCTCGAATCGTCTCAATGAGTGAGAGCTTCGCTTTTCGCGTCGGCAACGGTTTCAACCGCACTTGAATTCCTTCGCGAGGTGCGATCGGCTTCCCTTCGAGCCTCGCCGGTGGAATCTCAAAAAGGATTCGGCGGAGAAACTCTCGCAAACTCAATTCATCCGCCGGAAGCGTCTCCGGTCGTGGCGGAGCCCCTTCGCCGATTCGTTCTTTTTCCTTCACCGCAGCTTTGCGAGCCGCCTTGCCAACTGTCGTTTGCACTGGCACACGAGGCTTCCAATCTCGCGTGATGCCTCGGTCTCGGTACAGCGTCCAGAGTGAACGAATGACAAACGCTCGCACTTTGCGATCCGGACTTTCGGTCAAACGGAACAACTCTTCGGGGACGCGGAATCGCGGGTAGCGGCGAATCAGTTCCATCCCGAGCGTCCGCGTTTCTTCGTCCGGCGACTCGCAAAAGCTCAGCGCTGCGGCCGGCGAAAGTGTCTCGGGATCGATCCGGAACCGTTTATGTTCTGGTTCGTCTTCGATCAACAGCGCCCGCATGACAAACGCTCGAACGTCATCGTGTGGGCTTTCACAGAGCTGAACGAGGGATTCCGCCGAAGGGCGCCACCTCGCAAATTCCCACTTTGCGAGGTCCAGAACGAAATCACGAAGCGGCTTGCGAGTCTCTGCAAAAAGCGGCTCGAACCGCTCGTACGTCAAAAACTCCGTTGGAATTTCCGCACCAGGATCGGGCGCCTTTCCGGTCTTCTCGTTGGCGATGTCGGTATGATGCAACCGCATATATTGCCGCGCAAACTGAGCCGTCGGTGCGTCGTCTTTGCCCGGCGAAATGGCCATTTTGAAAAGCCGCTCGCAACCGGCGAGTGTCGCGTCGGCGGAAACCTCGGCTCGTTGGCCGTGCAACATTTGGATGAACGCCGTCTCCGAGATGATCTGAATGTTGCCGCTTTTCTTTTCGTTGATCTCCTCGGCCTTCGTTTGCTTGCTCCCTTTCAAGCCTTGTCCGAACAGTGGCGAACCCTCGTCGCCAATCACCAGATAATGCAACTTGCTCGAAACGGAACTGACCGGCACGCCGTTGGCTTCCTTGACTTTCGTTTCGGCTTCCTTGCGTTGCATGGTTGCCATCTTGCCGGTGAAGCAAAACGTCGCACCATCGAAATCGGCTTCCATCGCGACTCCGGGGGCAGCACCTTCGCGGGCTTCTTTCGGCGCAAAGTCCGCAGGCACGAACGCCTTGATCATCGTGTCGACGGCGAAGTTGTGATAGCGAGGCTCGGTTCGACGAACGAGTTTCATGAGCCACTCAAAGCCGAGGTCGTTCGGCGAGAAGTTGCGAAAATCCCGCTACCAGCCAAAAATTTGATCGGCCATGTGTTCGTTGTAAT
>CAYYUU010000809.1:0-4281 GCA_964474955.1 uncultured Alcaligenaceae bacterium
TTCTAAGCCGCAGAGCGGCTCAAAACAACCAGACTCAAAAAATCCCGACAATCATTTCTTTCGCGTTCCGAGTGTGCCTACTACTTCGGTATATGGCACACGGAGTGTGCCTACTACTTTTTACAACGAACACAACTCAGGCATCCTCTTGTTCTACGCGTGCCATGTGAGCCAGCCGCAAGGCCAGGATATGTTCGCAAGGCCCCTTCGTGAGTTTGTTCTTTTGGTAATGCCCGCACGTACATTCGGCCTCGACGATTTGTCCATCGTGATCGATGTGGATCAACGGTCGGGAACGGACGCCGTCATCGCCCTTCGCGTTGCCAGTGAGTTTGAAGCCGGTCGAAACCGGACGCCGCGACGTAATTCGAAGCCCGCCCTGGGAGAAAATTGCATTCGCGGCTGTCTCTTGCGGCGTGGGCTCGGGAGTGATGCTCTTGAGAGCTTGAACGGCTTCGGCGGTCGTAAATGGAGTCGGGAACAACTCGCGATGGCGGAAGACCTCGCCACCCAAATCGTACATGGCTCGTCCGACCTGACACAAATGCGATAGGGCGCTTCGCGTTTTCTCAACCCCGAGTCCGGTCGCGTTAGCTAGCACCCCCTCGGTCGCCGAGAAACGTGCCTTGAGCGCCTGATACGTCAGCGCCAACTCTGTCGTGTCCACCTTGAGCTGGCGAGTGAGCAAATCAAATTTTGTTCCGCCACTCGTCCAATCATTATCGGTCCATCCGGACAACGCGAGCGTGAATGTGATGGATCCGAGGTCGAGCACGTAGATCGTTGGCAAACCATAGCCAGCCAGGAACACATCAACGCGGCGACACAACGGCAGCAACCTGGCAATCGTCAACAATCGATTCCGTCCCCACGTACGAACGCTCGTCGGTTTAGGCCCTTCGTAAATGGCTCCCGGGGTCATGTCTCGCGTGAGGGGTTCGCCGCCCTCCATGGTGGTCGCCGCCGTCAACTCAATCACGTGTTCCCACGGTTCGAGGATCGCGCGTATCGGTTGGCCCGGCACGAGTTCGTAACGCAATGCCCGCGGCGACTTCTTCGTCTTGCGGCGTCTAAGAAATCGGCAGATGTTGTATAGGTCCACGGGAGCCATGTGGAATCGCGTCAGCCCCAGCGTCATCGTGCTGTGGACCTGAAGAAAGCCCATCACCCAACTATCCGGCAGGTCGATTTTCTTTTCCGTCGTAGAGTTCTCATCGACCGTGACGCTGAACCCACTGGGAGCAACGTCGAATTGTGTCTGCCGATACGACCGGAGCTTTTCCATCTCGTTGTGCAATCCGGCGCTGAAATCGATGTTCGTTGTGCCGCACTGAAACTCGCCCACGTCCTCAAACAATTCGAACTTCGCAGCGAGTCGGGCATACGTGCTCTCGTCCCGCGAAAACGCCTCGAAAGAAACCTCGTCGGGATGGACCGTGATCACCGGATCGAGAAGATAACTCAGTTCGTTCAGGCTTTCGTATACGTATTGGAATTTCTGCCTTCGAGCTTCATAGTAGTGCTTGAGTCGTTCGTCTCGGAGCCCGTTGAGGTGATCCAATCGTCCTTCAAGTTCTTCGAGTTTGGACGCGACCTTCTTCTTTTTGATCCCGAGATTCGCCAAAAATTTTCGATCTTGTTCTTCGAGCCAGGCATGGAACGCGAGTCGATCCTTGGGCTGATATTTGTAATCGCTCACGACGACGTGATAGAGGGCCGCGAGGGCTTCGCGAAGGACAATCGGGTCGGCGAGCTTCCCTCGAAAGAACGTCGGATCACGTTTGAGGTTTGCCGCAAAGAGAACATGCCCCTGGCGCAAGCCGTTGACGATGCCGCTTCGTCCGGAGTATTCCATTTGGGCAAGCATGTTATTCCCCGACCAGTTCTAACGTCGTGACCACGTCCGGGTGTGCAAGTTTGATCCGCACAAGAGCCTCGACTGCGCGTTCAAAATCTTCACGGCCCTCGACACGAACGACGTCGCCGAGGATCGCAACGGCTTCTTCGGCTTGCTCTCGGTCTTGCCGTCCTCGCTCCGCAAGAAACTCGATGACCATGTGTTTGACCCGTCGGTCGGGCCAGAGATCGAAAAGGGCGGAGCGACAAAACGTTTTGAGTTTTCCCAATGACTCTCGCGATTTCGGTAGATATTGTTTCGCCAACTCCAACGCAAAACGCCGCATGTTTTGGTGCGGATGTTCGACCAATCGCCGAACGATTTCTTCACCGGGAAGCTCACCGATGTGCCGCTGCGTGATGTCCTTCCCAAGGTCTTGCACGTCCGTGCGGTTGGAGTCGAGCAGACCCATCACCCCGTCGATTCCCAACGCGCGGATATCGATCTGTTGCAAAAGCTCAAACGCTATTGCTCGTGTGTCGTCCCATTCGCCTTCTACCAACACAAATAGCAAAGACGGATCCTCGTGCAACGTCGGTAGGGCGGCACGCAGCAACGCATGAGCCGCACCACGGACCGAGGCGATTTCGTGTTGGGCAAGAGCCGCCAATTTCTCCATTCCCAACAAATCGAGAGCTTCCGGACGATGACCCAGTAATTCCCCGGCCAACCCTTTTAGCACGTCGGCACCTCGGGCGACCAGATCGAGAAGTTCGTTGGCGGAGACGAGCGAGTTCAACTCGGCAACGAGGGCTCTTTGGGCCAACACGAAATGGCCTGTGTATTGCTCCAAGTTTCCGGCTTCGGTTCGCAGCAGCGGCGCGATTTTCGACGCAAGTTGCTGCCGCACCTCAGGACTACTAGCGAGTGGTACAACGACCATCTCGATGATCTGGTTCCGGACTTCGATTCGGCGGGCTCCCAAAAAATCAAAGATTCGGTCGGCATCATGAACCCACATAGGCTTCGTCAATTCCAACCACCGGACGCCGAGCGTCCAGGCCATCTCGCGATCACTCAACACGAGTTGACGAATCAAATTCCAATCGGGTCGACTCGGATCGAAGCGCCGCGAGAGTTCCGTGAGTGCCATTTCCAAAGTTGGCTCGTAGGGAGCGTTGAGCATCAAGATGATCTCTTCGTGCTTGGCCTCCTGGATCAACAGAGGGTGATGGTTCTTGATTCGTTCCATTGCAAACTCGTGGAGCAATGGCAATTGCGCCGCTTGAAGCAATCGCAAATACGCTTTCGGTTGGTCGTCCCATAATTCCGGATACGATTCTTCGCGTGTGTCGTCCTTCGGTGCGGGCGCATTGAGCCAACCGAATCGAGGTCGAAACCGAAGCTGCCACGAATCAAACGTAAATCGGGTGCTGTTGCCATAGAGTACTTGATGGAGCAGATACCACGGCATCGTATTCCCGCCCTGGACTTGCTCCGGGGCGTAATGAATCACGGCTTCGACTGCCGCGTGGGCATACCGCTCGGGGCGATGATTGGCAAGGTCCTTGAGGTAGCGCCAACTTCTCAAACGCAGATATGCTTGTGTCGTTCGGCTGAAGATCGGCGTACTGCGTTCGACGCCATCGTATCCCGAACGGACTGTTGCGGTCGTGCCGGTCGTCGTGTGCCCGCGTTCTTCGATGGCCCATGTGAGCCAGCCGAAAGTGACATAGTCATGTCGCAGCATCGCGCGCTTGAATACGCTTTTGGTGGCTCGCCATGTGAAAGCCTGGGGAAACGCGAGACTCTTCAGAACTTGACGGACGGCCGCAACGGTCGTGGGAGTCGCAAGTTCGTAGAGCGTATCGAGCGACAACGCGCGTTGATTCACGGCCAAGTTTTCGACCAACGTCACAAGTGCAGAAACATCCGATTCGGACGTTCCTTCAAGGAGAGTTCGGACAGACTCGGGTAAACGCTCCAGCGCTCGTTGTTGGACCTCGGCCAAAGCCTCTTCGTCTCCGATCTGGAGAATCGCCTCGGCTGCCGAGCGTCTTCGGGACAACAATTTTCGAGAGGCGTATTCACGCAACACGGGCACCGCTCGCTCGTCGCCGATCATCCCCAACGCATCGAGGATCGAGCAACTATCGTCGACCGCGTAGGGCAGAAGTTCCAGCAAGCGTTCGACGGCTTCCTCACACTTCCGCCACCCGAGACGCAACGCGGCTCGCCCACGCACCGCCGAGTTTGGGTCATCGAGCGACTCGAACAACGCGAGGATTCCACCCGGCCAGTATCCTTCCTGACGAAGATCGGCCACGGCAATCTCGAACCCTCGCTCGGCCTCAATTGCGGGGTGTCGGCCGTGAGTTTGGACGACTTCGAGTTCGAATTTGGTTGGTACCTTGGAGACTTCCACAAAGAGTTGCCCTAGGGTG
>CAYYUU010000810.1:0-3374 GCA_964474955.1 uncultured Alcaligenaceae bacterium
TAGTTTGTGTGCGTTGTTCGGATTGTTCTTGGTCGTGCCTTGCGCCCCAGCGCAAGATGGCATCTTGCTCCGGTACAAGATGAAAAAAGGTGAAAAGCGGGTCTATCGCAAGGCCCACGAGATGAACCAAATCCAGGAAGTCGGCGACCGGAAGGTGAACTCCAAGATCACCCAGACGGACATGAGCGAATGGACGCTCGACAAAATCGACAAGAAAGGGAATTTCTACTTCCGGACTCAGAACAAATTATACCAGGCTTCGTTCTCCGTCTCGCTCGGGAAGAAAAACATCATCGACTACAAGTACGACTCGAAGAAAGACGAGAACGACTCCACGAGTATGTTTGGAGCCGCCCTCACACCACTCTACGACGCCTTGAGTGGAGCCATGTTCAAAGTCGTCGTCACACCCACCGGGAAAGTGAAAAAAGTCAAAGGGTTCGTCGAGCAAATCGAAGGCGTGCTGAAGAAAAACCCACTGGCAAACCAATTCATGCCCGGCGGAAAGATGGCTGGGGTGACTCAATACCAAGGGATGTTCCTCGACTTGCCAAAGAAAAAGGTCCGAGCCGGAGATACCTGGAGCGTACCGTACACGTTTGACCTGCCCCAAGTCGGAAAAGTCACGGCCAAGAATCTCTACGCCTTCGATGGCATGGTCACTCGTAACAAACAAAAACTGGCCAAGATTTCCATGTCTTCGGAAATGTCCATCGACGTCAAGTTGAAGAACGATGCCGGGACATTCGAGGGCACGCTCATGATTACCGACTCGAAGGGCGTGGGGTACTTCGATCCAAAGACCGGTAACGTGGTCTCGGTGACCAATCAGTTCACCATCTCCGGGGCGCTCAATGGAACCATCAATGGGCAAGACCTGACAATTAACCAGAATCAAAAACACAAGTTACGACTCGAGCTTGTGAAGTAGAACCGAGTTGATGGTTGAGAGTTGATGGTTGAGGGTTGATGGTTGAGAGTTTGTTGTTGGTCAAAGGCTCTATTTCTTTTCTTCCTTAGCGTCTTCGCGTGAGATTCTGTCTTTCCCTCAACTCTCAACCCTCAACTCTCAACCATCAAAAAAATTCCTTTCGTCCCTGACCAGTTTGTGTTTCCGTAGGGGGATATTGTCTTGCGATATCTCTGTCCACCAGGAAACGCTCTGATGAAATACCGGCTTGTTGTTCTTGTCCTCTTCGTTGGAATTTCACTCACACCGAGTCCCGCGTTCGCGGGCACCAAAGGCAAATCACCCAAACGTCCCAACATCCTCTGGATCACGGTCGAAGATATGAGCCCGCGGGTGGGGTGCTATGGCGACAAGACTGCCCCAACTCCCAACATCGACTGGCTCGCGAAGCACGGAATTCGATTCACCAACGCCTTTGGCGTGTACGGCGTGTGTGCGCCCAACCGAGCGACGATCATCACCGGAATGTATCCTATGTCGATCGGAGCCATGCACATGCGGACGATGCGCCGGACGTCGGCGCTCAACAAGATCACCGATCCGGAGTTGCTCGCAATCCCGACCTACGAGGCGACGCCACCAGATTACGTGCGATGTTTCACCGAATACCTTCGTGCGCTCGGGTACTATTGCGTGAACGTCGTGAAGACCGATTACCAGTTCGCCACGCCTTTGACCGCCTGGGACGAATCGAGCAAAAAGGGCCACTGGCGAAACCGACCAACCAAGGACACACCTTTCTTTGCCGTCTTCAACTTCACGACGACGCACGAAAGTGGGACGTTCAAACAGCGCTCGCCCAAGGTCACCGATCCGAAGAAGGTGAAGGTTCCGCCGTATTATCCGGACCATCCAACCGTACGCCGCGACATCGCCCGACATTACGACAATATCGCCGCCGTCGATCAACAAATCGGACGGCTGTTGGCGCAACTGAAGGCCGACGGACTTCTGGAAAACACCATCATTTTCTTCTTCAGCGATCACGGCGACGGGCTCCCGCGGGCGAAACGCTGGGTCTACAATTCCGGAACTCGCGTCCCGATGATCGTGAAGTTCCCCGACGGCAAAGGCCGCGGCACGACGGACGACCGACTCGTCAGCTTTGTCGATCTTGCACCGACCGTTCTTTCGCTCGCCGGAGCCGACATTCCCAAACATCTCCAGGGGCAAGCGTTTCTCGGTCCCAAGAAAGCACCACCAAGGAAATACGTGTACATGGCTCGCGACCGAATGGATCCGGCACCCGAAACCGTTCGCGCGGTTCACGACAAACGCTATCAATACGTGCGGAACTATAGGCCGGACTTGCCTTACATCGGTTTCATCCCGTATCGCGACCGGGCCGAAATGATGCAAGTCATCCACAAGATGATGAAGGAGAAAAAACTCGGCCCGAATCAGTGGCAATTTTGGGCCACGAAAAAGCCCATCGAAGAACTGTATGACGTCAAAACCGATCCGCACCAGATTAAGAATCTCGCTTCCGATCCGAAATACTTCGAGAAACTCGCCGAACTCCGCACGGCTTGCGAGAAGTGGGTCGAGGACACGAATGATCTTGGGTTCCTCGACGAAAAAATCTTGATCAAGAAGCTCTGGCCGCCCAACGGCAAACAACCGAAGACCCAGGCGCCGACGATTTCGTCGAAGCCCGCGAAGGACCAGGGACGGTTGGTCGTGAGTATCTCGTGCAAAAGCAAAGGCGCTTCGATTGCCTACCAGACCGGCAAGAAAAAGGACCGAAGATGGTTACTCTACACAAAGCCCTTCAGCGTTCCGGCGGGCACGACCGTGCGAGCGAGGGCGAACCGGATTGGTTGGAAGGCAAGCGGAACGGTGACGGCAACGGTGAAGTGAAACGTCGCGGGGCTTGGCGCGGAATGCGAAAGACGACTGTCTCCGCGAAAAGATTCCAATGAGCACACTTTTCGCGGAGCGAACAACAACTCCCCCAAACGCCCTGGCTTTCTTGGTCGCAGGGAGTTCTCGGAAAAAATCCCTCCGTTTGGCCAAATTCCTATTTCCTGCTTTTTCCCAAAGGGTTTACAATCTTCCTATCTAAATCTTGAAGGAGCCGAGCGTTCGGGCAGCATGGAGGCTGCGGATGGCGATTGCTGATTTCCAACCACCTCAAACTCTCCCAAAACCAAAGTCGAAGCTGCGCAATTTTCTTTCCTCGTTTTCGAATCCCGCCAAGCACCTTTGGGTTTGTGTGTTGATACTTCTCGGTCTGTCGTATGTGCTGTTCTTTCATGGTTTGACGTCGAGCGACTTGCTCCGCACGGAAAGTCTCCGGGCAATCATCGCGGCGGAATTCTTGCGTTCGGGGAACTGGATCGTTCCGCGTCTATATGGCGAGGCGCTTTTCACGAAGCCTCCGGGGATGTACGCGCTGATTGCT
>CAYYUU010000810.1:3384-4279 GCA_964474955.1 uncultured Alcaligenaceae bacterium
TGCTCTCTGCAGTCTACCGTTCGGGGAAGTGACAGAGTTTAGCGCCAGGCTCCCGTCGGCAATTGCGGCAACACTGACGGTGTTTCTGACGTTTTGGTACTTCGGTCGCCAACTCGGTCGGCTGGGCGGCCTTGTGGCGGCGGTGATCTTGCCGCTCTCTCCGCTTTGGTTGGAAAAAGCCACGTCTGCCGAAATTGACATGGTGCAAGTTGCGTGGACGACGGCTGCGATTTTGTTTTTTTTGCGGGCTTCGGAAGGAAGTATCGCACAGGAAGAATGTGTTGGGGTCGGTGGCACGTCCCCGAGCGGAAGAAAGCCCACGCCCCTCGCTGCGCTCGGGGACGTGCCACCGAAAACGCTTATCTCCCTCAGGCCGAATGATTGTTGGTGGTGCTTATCGCTTTTGTGCGTCACTGGCGGGTTATTGAGCAAGTGGACGACCCCCGCGTTCTTCTACCTGACGGTGATTCCGTTGTTGTGGTGGCGCGGAGAACTGCGGTTATTGTGGTGCCGAGGTCACCTGCTTGGCGTGACGCTGGCCGCATTGATTTTCACCGGATGGGCGGCGGCGGCGGTCGCGATGGAAGGTTGGGACGTTTGGTATTCGACCATCGAACGCGAAGCCATGCAGCGGCTGGTGCCGGGGTACACTCCATTTCCCTATCCCTGGCGTGAGAGTTTGCTTCACCCCCTGAAATTGCTCGTCGTTGCGCTCCCTTTTTCGGCGATAGCGTTGTTTTCGCTCCGCCCAAGTTTCTATTGCTCGTGGGACGAACGCGGACGACGATTATTACAGGCGTTGCATTGTTGGACGTGGGACAACAACGTTTTTTGGAGTTTCCCGACGGAGCGTGCCCCGCGACATAGCTTTCCGATGATTCCCGGAATTTCGGGC
>CAYYUU010000811.1:0-4278 GCA_964474955.1 uncultured Alcaligenaceae bacterium
TGTTTTGTATCCACACTGATCTTCTATGTCCAAAATATGTGGATCATCACGTTCATGAAGATCTTCACCATGCAGTTGAAGTAAGCCATGTACGGAACATATCGAGGAAACGTGACTCCTACGCGATTCACATTCTCTTCGAAGAAGTGTGTTTATCCATTGAAGATCACACAACTGTCTGTGAAGAAAAAGACGGAGGCTCTGTTCTACATCCAGGCCCCTTACAAAATGGATTTGCAAGGTACCAACTCGTATCAACACACTTGGGTTCCGATGCTCCAAGCTGCGAGCGGTTGCATGCCTCAAGGAATACCCGGTCGTGGTGGAGATTGGCTCGCTGCAATCAAACCTCAGATCCCAGGATTGACGAAGCTCAACAATAAACTTGGCTTCCGATATCAGCCCGGACAACGACCAAAAGCGAACTCCAAGGGACATATTCCGACGACCATGGAGTGGGCCAAGAAACTCACCAAGAAAGATATCGACATCCTCACCGGAAAAGCGCCTTACACCGACACCGTCCCGAACGTGGACAAAGGATTCACAAAGGCCGACCTCAAAGATCCGGAACGCAAGAAAGTCGTCGTCAAAATCATTCGAGCGCGTTTGACGAAGTGCCGAAAGTCTCACCCGAACGGATATCTCGTTCGTGAAGCTCCCAAGAAAGATGTTCAGGACTTGCGACACCTGGCCGGTCACCTGCAAGCTGGCAGCTGGATCATCAAGTTCCGAAAGATTTTCCAGAAAGACGAGATGAACGACGACTTGGCGCTCGTGCCCGCCAACATGGGTGGACAACGCGACACGTCCGAGTACACTCAAACTCTGCCGGTCTCGCCTCCTTAATGGAGAATCGAAAATAGGAGATTGTAGGGTGTGACAAGCGTGAGCGTAGGCACACCCAAAACACAATGGTGTGCCTGCGCGAGCTTGTCACACCCTACGAAAACCAAATTTCCTCAACTATCCGAGTCCGGCGATGACGAAACGGTTACAACGTTCCATCCCGGGCTTTCTCCCATGTCTTCATCGCATTTCGCCGACACTCTCACCAGCGCCATCCGTCAGCGTGGGAACTCTCTTTGTGTCGGGCTCGACCCTCGTTGGGATGCCCTTCCGAACGAGATTCGCAACCAGCACAACCAGGTCACTCTCGAAACTGTTGCGAACGCCTACAAAGCGTTTTGTCTGGATGTGTTGGAAATCGTGGCTCCTCTCGTTCCGATCGTAAAGCCGCAAATTGCATTCTTCGAAGGGTGTGGCCCCGCCGGACTCTCGGCCCTCCAACGGATCGTTGCCCGAGGTCATGAACTTGGAGTGCTCGTTCTATTGGATAGCAAACGAGGCGACATCGCCAGCACTGCTGTTGCCTATGCAGACGCTGCGTTTGGCGGTTCCAAATTTGGAGGGACTGCTCATCCCGTTTGGAACGCGGACGCCATCACCGTCAATCCATATCTCGGCAAAGACGCCGTCGAGCCGTTTTTGAATTCCGCGAAGAACGACGGACGCGGTCTGTTCGTGCTCGTCCGGACGAGCAATCCCGGAGCCGGTCTGTTTCAGGATCTCGAGTGCGATGGCAAGCCCTTATATCAACACGTCGCCGAAGCCGTCGGAAAGTGGAGCAAAGAAACGTCCGGCGAATCCGGATTCGGAATCGTCGGGGCGGTCGTCGGAGCTACGCATCGGCAAGAACTGACGGCCTTACGTCAATTACTCCCGAATGTCTATTTCCTGATTCCTGGGTATGGTGCTCAAAAGGGTACAGCCGAAGACGTTGCAGGTGGCTTTCGCGAGGATGGGTTGGGGGCCATCGTGAATAGTGCTCGCAAGATCATTGCGAGCTTCGATCCATCTGATTCGCAATGGCGAGGAGCCATCGAACGAGCCACGAAAGAAGCTATTGCTGACCTGACGGCGAATACTCCAATGCAGAACATTTCGATGGTGTCGGAAATGTAGTGCTCTGTTTCAGTGTCTGATACCCACCCGAAGCGAAAGAGTTGCAGTTCCTCTGGACGAATGAATCGTTGGCGTGTTGTGAGAGCGTTGTGGTCTGCGGCCGCGAAGCGGCGTGAGATTGTAGCCACGCGGCGTATGCCCGTGGAAAAAGCTCCCCTCATCTCTGTTGAGGCGAAGGCGATACAAACTGGGCGCGGTCAAGAAAAGATGAGGTTCCAACAACAGCGCACGGAAAAACCCCAGCCACGTCAAACGTGACTGGGGTTTTGCTTTCCGGAGAGGAGAAAGTATGAGGCCGAATTATTGAATCGCCATGCCCCGGACGTTCAAGCTCACCTGACCGATACTCGTCTGGATTTCGAGCGTCTTGTTCATCTGCCCGGCCTGGTTCGGTTCACAAATGATCGTGAGAACGTGGACCGTTTTTTGTCCTGCCGAAACCGGGTTCGTCGTCAGGCCCTGGCCCAATCCTTTGATCCCCTGGATGGAGAATGGACGGTTCCCTCGAACGACCACCTGCTTCGTGACTTTTCGACCGACGCGCGACGTTCCGAACGCCACGTTGTTCGGCGTGACCGAGAGGGCTGCATAAACGGTCCCTTCGATCATCACCGGAATGCGAGGAGAAGCCGGGTCGTTCGTGACGAGGTACAGCTTGTGACGGAACGGGCCGGGCTTGGCGTTCTTCCGGAGCGTGAGCTTCATCTGGTAGCCGATTTTGTTGTGCCGGAATCCGTTACGCCGATACAACTGCTTGGGGACGACATCGAACGGTGCGAACTTGCTCTTGACGACTTCGCTGATTCGCCAATCGAGGGAGCCCGCGTATTCGATGTCGATGGATTTCGTGGGAGTCTGTCCCTGTGCGACGGTGCCAAATTGCACACTTCCCGGATTGAACACCACGTCCGAGCGAGCGTTGGCCGTCACGACCAGGGTTGCCGTGGAGACGTATTTGGGACCAAACGTCACGTAAACCTGAACCTTCTTCGGCCCGGTGAAACGACTCCCATCCATTTGAATTTCGATCGTCCCTTCCTCAAGAGGTTGCAGGACGCGTTTCCGGGCGACGGCCTTGACGCAGTTGCACGAGACCCGCAACCCGGTGATTTGCAGCGGCTTCGTGTAGATGTTTTTCATCTTGAATGTGTGCGTCAGTTGGGCGCCCCGAGGGACCGTGCCGAAGTCGTGTCCCTTGACGTTCTGGAACAACTTTTGTGCCCAAGGGGTTTGTTGGGCCATGGCTGCAGAACACGGAATAAAGAACGTGAGCAGCGTAATGAATGCGATCCTCATACTCAACTTCCCCTTCAGCATTGACAGAAACTTATCCGCTCGTTGCGAACGCGAAAAGTTTCGGACGGATCCTTGTCTCCCCCAAACTCAACCGACGATGAAACAGTCCAGTCACAGTTGCAGTCGGGATTGTTTTGGCTATGCAAAGTATGGATGGCGGACCATCCGCGGTTTTCGCAGCCGGATTCTAGCGACATCTTCCGGACGGAAAAAGGCGGATTTGGTCTAGCGGGCGTATTTGTGGCTGTCGGAACGGTGAGACTAGAAAAAGAATAGACTCGACCCCCGAAGACGCGACGAAAACTCTAGGAGTCCATTCTTTCATGTGGGTGTCGGCCCTTGGCTTGCGGAGGAAACACGCACTCGGAATCAGCAGATCAGGCGGCTTTGTCGGGCCAAACGGCCGCGAGAGTGGCTTCGGCTTCTTCCCGCAGAGCTTGGTTGGAGCTTTCTTTCAACCGTTCCACAGCTTTATGGACACGCTTTACATCGGCACCATTGGGGCGGAAGCTTTTGCTAGATTCGACTTTTTCGTGCCATTCGACGAAAGCTTTGAGACCGTTCAAAACTGTCCGTCTTGCCGCGGCTACGTCCGCTACCGAACCTCCTCCTTTTTTCTCGATGCGAAAGTTGGCCATTTGTTTCTTCTCGTTCAAGATTTCGCAAAGAAGCGAAAGGATGTGTGCCTGATTCTTCGTGCTGCCTCTTCGAAGAAGGGCGAGGACGGCGTTGTACCGAATCTGGAATCCACGCGGGCTAGGTAGATTCTCATCGTTTTGGACGAGATAGAGGGCCCCCCAGGGGACGTTGGCTGGGAAAGGAGCTTGCGGCGCTACCAATACAGAAGTCGGAGTTTCAGCAGGAATCTCCTCGGTCGTTTTGGGCTCCGAAGTCTGAAAAATCGGCAGGGCAAAGTACAAGGCGACACCCGCAATGATCGCCACCAAAGCAAACAACAAGATGCCGCGTGTGACTAAACCCGTTTCGTCTTTGGCCTTGGATTCCTCTGAGGTGTTC
>CAYYUU010000812.1:0-4264 GCA_964474955.1 uncultured Alcaligenaceae bacterium
AAGTCATACCAGAAAACAACTTTTCGCGGAGCGAAAAGCAACTTTCCCAAATGCGGCATTTCTTTTTTCGACCTCCAACTCTAGAGAGGCGCGAAGGCAAGCGTGGGTTCGTGTCGAGGGCGCCGCGGCTACTTCACTCTCGAAGCACTCTCGTTATCGTGGTCCTCCCGGATTGATCGGTTTGAGATCGGGTGGTTTGATCTTCGGGGCGAAGCGATCCCGCATTTTCGCCACGACCTCGGGGAATTGCTTTGTGGTCAGCTTCGTCGTGAGAAGAAAATCGCCGTCGGGTCGTTCGAGTTTCAGTCCCTTGGCCAACTCGTCGTGAGGTGCCTGGCCGAAGAACTCTCCCAGCTTGCTCTTCTCTTGTTTGAATTTCTCCACGAGCGTCTTCAAGGCAGGCGCAGCTTTCTCCGAATCTTCTGAGTTGCGGAAGCCCAAGAATACTCGGAGGCGGATTTCGTTGCCAAAGTCCATGTCCCCGGCGACAAATTTTGGGGCGGGAAGATCTCCCTGGATTTCTTGGAGTCCCTCCACCAACTTCTTGGTGTTTCTTGCATCAGGATCGGCTTCGGTCGCCGTGGCGAACGCGATCGTGCTCGACAAATCCAGTCGGGCTAGGGCCTTTTTCATCCCCTCAGAGAGTTTTGGTTTTTCCTTGCGACGCAGCAGCTTTTCCAAGTCGACTAACTTTCCGACGACAAAAAGGCGAGGGGTCAGTCGGCAGAAGGTCTGGGCCCGGACGGGAAAAAGTTCGTGTTCGCCCACAACCTTACCTGTCGGGAGCAAAGTGTTGTTGGTAGTTCGTTCGTACTCGTTGAGGAACTCAAGGTTCGTATAATCTTTATCCATCTCAAAGAGACTGATTTGTATCGGCGTGTTGTCCTGGGAGGCGACGGCAACGATTCTTCTCTTGAACTCCCTGGGTCCATGTATCTCTGGGTTAAGTCGTTGGAGGATCGCAACGAGATCCTTCTTCGCGTCGCTCTTTTCAAATTCCGCCTTGTTCATGACGTACACCACGAAGGTGTCGTCGGGCAGATAATCGAGCGGTTGGGGTTGTGTGGCGGCAGGCCAGAACAACCAAACCATGACTCCGCCCCAGGCTGCCAAGCCGAGGATCGCAACCCCTGCGATCACCCACACCCAGGGACCTGCCCCCTTTTTTTTCACCGATCGAGGTTTCCTGTCGCGGTCATCACCTCGGTCATCTTCTTCGTCGAAATCGTCGCGATGCCGACGTTCCGACCGGGACGACTTGCGGACGGCTCGCTCGTCGGGCAAATCCAGGAGACTCAAGCACTCTGGACATTGAGCTTCTCGCTCCGCTGGGTTGTCGAAAATTTCGACAGAGGCACCGCACTTTGGGCAATCGACAACAGCCATAGCACAGACTCCAGATGATGCCGGATTGGCTTTGCTGGGGAAGTTGCTTGCCAATTCCGGGCCTTGACAGGACAGCAATGATCCAGGGCTTTGGTAGGGAAAATCGTGGCGTTGGCCATCCCGTAAAGCCCGAAGCCGATAAAAAAAGCCGCCATACAAGTTGCACGGCGGCTTCGTTCGTTGCCCAACACCTCAAGCCGATAGTGGACTATTCCTGTTTGACATAGACTTCCAGAGGCAGTGCTATTCGGCTTGGGCTTTGGTTGAGCACGACGACCTCGTATGGGCCAGCTCGTGTGACTTGGCCCCTCAGGATGATTGAACTTTTCGCATTCAAGACGGCTTTCGCAACGGCTTTTTTGTTGGCATCCCAAATTTCGATCGCCACCAATGGCGGCTTGAGACGATTCAGTCGGCCCTTGAGTTTCACGAGCACCGCGACTTTGCCGGCCTTCAGGTTCAGTTGCGGAGTTTTCGTGATTTGGCGGAACTGGGCATTTACCTCGTACTTCACGACGTTTTTCTTTCCGTCGTTGCCGGGGTCGTTGCCTTTTCCGGGGCCAGGATTTCCGGGACCGCCGGTTCCAGGATTGATCGGACCGGTTCCAGGATTGCCAGGACCAACAGGACCTTCTTGTCCCTTTTCCACGAGTTGCTTGACGGTCTGGATGGCTTGGGCCATGACTTTTTGTGATTCCGTCAAGGACAGCACGAGGTCATTTCCGGCCACGGTCACTCGTAGTTTCTTGGCGAGCGGTTGGAGCGCTGGTGGAAGTTTGCCAACGAGTTGCGGAAGTGCGAACTGGAGTCCGAGGGCTGATTGTTTTGCCGTCTGGGCGTTCGCGAGTTCCATTACGCCTTGAACTTCGACGTTCCCATTGGCCAGCTTGACAGTGAGCATCATGAACTCGGGGATTTGACCCATTCCGGGGGCACCTGGGAATCCCGGACCACCCGGTCCACCTGGTTGCTGTCCCGGCAGTCCACCTGGTTGACCCGGTCGCTGAGGGAATCCGCCTGGTCGTTGTGGCCTTCGTCCGGGCCGGACCTGACCTGGACGTCGACCTGGTCGGACCTGCGGTCGTTGCCGCGGAGGCGCGAACTGTTGGAAGCCGACGTACTGGACGCCGTTCTCCAGTTCCAATCCCTCCGGTCCCGATTTCGGTGCAGTGTTCCGCAACGCAACCGGATCGATGATGCTTCCCGGATTGTTGGGAATCACTCCAGGCTTCACTGCAGGGAGTTCTCCCGCTCCGCCGGGCCTAACCGGATCAATCACGCCGGGTTCCGCTGGACCACCAACTGGTGGGTTACCTGGACCGGGATTGACTGGACCAGGGTTGGCCGGACCGCCTGGAGGAACGATTCCGCCACCGGGCTTTGGACCAGGCGCGCCTGGTTGTGGGAAGCCCGGAGGATTCCCGACCGGTCCTGGGTCGGGGAATCCAGGGTTTGCCCCCCCTCCGCCACCATTTTTGCTTAAGTTCGTGAACCGTTTATCCACTGCGACGAAGACGTCGCTGTTTTTGTACGCCGCCCCGTTGACCTCTTTCTTCATCCGCCCTCGAAGGACTGGTGGCCCGGCGCGGAGGATGATCTTGCGCACGTTCGTCTTTGGGCCGAACATAAGAGTCTTGGGCGTAACCAAACAAATGTAAATTTCTTCTTTCTCATCAACTTTATACATGGTCAAGCCGCCAACGCGTACGGGCGGTGGTGCCTTGACAGACATCAGTTGCAAGACTTGTTGTGCGGTGTACTGCTTCGAGGTACGGAACAACGCAACTCCGTCTGGACCGTTCGGGCCGATAACCGCCTCCATTCCGAGTTGAACTTCCTCGACGGATTTCAACAACGGCGTAATCTTTTGAAGCTTCGGGTCGGGAGCCTTCTTGGCTTGCTCAAGAATCATTTGCATCAGGCCTAGGTCTCGGACGGCCTTTCCTTTCACCCGGACTACCAAAGCGGCGTCGTTGGGCAAGAAGTCAATGTTCGCCGTTGGCTTCTTCCCTTTCGGACCATTCCCGCCGCCTGGGTTTGGTCCAGGTCCGGGCCTTGGCCGAGGACCGGGTACCGGTCCAGGATTCGTCGGCGAGTCTTTGACCTCTCGCAAGTCGATGTGGCCTGCCGCCGTGTTCGAACTCACGTTATGGAGGGTCAACATGTACGGAGTGCCCGAGGTCATGACGAACGTGAAGGTGCCCTGCGACTTTGGCTTGCCAGCAGGGGCAAGATTTGAGCCGCCCTTCGGTTTGCGGAGTTCTATCCGAACAGGTTGGGTGAGCTTGTACTCGAGCCGCACCGTCGTTTTCGTGGACCGTGGGGGGAGAATGAAGCGTTGTTGGTTCGAGCCGGTGATCGAGAAGGACTTGAATCCGAGGTCCCTCAACACGATGCCCTTTGGCCTGGAAGGTCGAGGGCCCGGGGTCGGGTTCGGTCCCGTGGAGGTCTTTCCTCGTTTTTCGTACTCAAAAGTACCGGTGGCGGGCCGAGACCCAACGTTGCGAAGAGTCACGATGTACGGAAACCCACCATCGGTGACGAAGGAAAATGTACCGCTGGAGCTGGCGTTACCGTAGTCGAACTTCAGCGTTACCGCGGAATCCTTCACGAACATTTTCATCTGGCTGCCTTGGGGGAACTGAAAGCCCACCTTGACCTTCTCGTTGGGCCGTCCGTAGAGAGTGAATTGGTGGGAGCTGCCTGGAGCGATATTGATCGTCCTTTTTCCGAAAGTCTTGAGGACGGTCGTCTTGGACTGGCCTTTGCCGGGGAACGGCCCGCCCTTTTTGGGACCGCCGATTCCTCCCCCGGGTCCCTTGTTGAGCATGGCCTTGATCTGCGTCATGGTCTGTACGGACGGGGTGCTCATGAATTC
>CAYYUU010000813.1:0-4263 GCA_964474955.1 uncultured Alcaligenaceae bacterium
TGACGGTCGATGCGGTCAAAGTCGAACCGGCTTCGGAGATGCTTTCACCCGGTGGAAGTTGGCAGAACGTGAGCCAATCCTGGCAGTAGTTTGCGATCAACCGCTTCAGAGCAGTGTCGAACTTTCCGGCCATTCCAGAATTCCTTTTCCGGAGAATTTGTGCAGGCGTTGAGGAAGACTCCCTCAAACACAAAGATCCCAAGCTTGTTGGTGGAAGCGCCTTCGACAGGGAAGCGTAAATCTGGAATAGATCTTGAACGGCGAGAGTAAAATAGAGAGAAACCGTTGGCCATCCGTGGGCGATGATCCTTCCGTGGATTGTGTGATTCGTGTGTGAACGTGTTGATGTCGTTGCGTTACTGTTCTTCCTTCACCTTCGACATCGAAACGGCGTTGCCCGGTTCGTGGTGCTGGACTTCCGTCATGTAGTGTCGCATGAGAAGGAGCCCCCGACCGCAATCGCGTTCCAAATTTTCTGGGGCAAGCGGGTCGGGAACGTCGTCGGGATCAAAACCGGGCCCTTCGTCGCGGATGTGGATGTCGAACCGTTCGCGAGTTACGCGGTAGGTGATGTGGACTTTCTTAGTGGGGTCGTTTTGGTTGCCATGTTTGATGGCGTTGATAAACGCTTCTTCGAGGGCCAGCTGGATACCGAAGATATCCTTGTCGGCAAACTCGTTATCCCTTAGGAGTCGTTCGAGTTCGTCCCTCACGCGACTCGCGTGGTCGGTGATGCTCGGAATCGTGACGATTTGGGCTTCGGGGTGGTTTGGAGAGTTGGGAAACATCGGCTCATGAACTTCTTGGGTATCCAGCATGGGGTATCTCCTGTCATCTGGAGTCATGATCGGCTCTGATGAGCAAGGGGTCCGGGGTCGATCAAATTTGTCGGCCGCCGCACGCATCGGGCAAGACAAAAATGATCAGTGACGCCATCTGTGAATGTGTAAGACCAGATCGCACATTCGGAGAGCGAAGATCGGATTGGCCCTCCAATGGGAACTCGACGCTCCTGATCTCTATTCATAGTGCCGTGGACGCTTCCTGCCACGGTGAAATCGGACGATCTTGAATTGTTGCGTTATCGGCAGTTGTTTTTTCGGTTCCGGCGAATGAAGGCTTTACTTCCAGAACACCAAAATCTGGACCTATGTGTTCTCCGCCAATGCGTGGTTTTCAAGTGACACGACGATGCTCGTCCCACATTGCTCCCCTATCAGAGTTACGCTTCTGAGATACCTTAGCACAGAAGTTATCTCGAAGCCAACAGAAGCCCACTGGCCATGCTGGAGGAGAGATCACCAAACGATAAACTGTAGCTGTTTCCTGGATCGATGGGAGAGGTGCCAGAAAACGACAACACTTTTCGTCGGCGAATCTCGTTACTTGTTTGCCGAGCGACGCGGCATACAGAATCCTTTCTCGTGACTTTCCTTTTTCGATCAGGCGCTCAAGGCAAGCAAATGATTCCTCGGCGGTCAGTTTGTTTCCTGGTTGGTTTTGAGTTGGAAGAAGGTCCTGGTGGGGTCGTTCGTGACCGAAGGCTCTTCCCTCTGTGGTCTCACCGTCTGGGTGAGTGAAATGGAAGAGTAAGCCCACTCATCCGGGCGAACCTGGTGGGCAAGGTAATCGGACTTTCTTTCCTTTGACCGCTCAATGTTGACGGTCATTTCAGAGAACCAGCACACTACGCGTCGAACAGTTGCAAGGCTTCTTGTTCCGTTTTTTCGATTTGAAATACTTTATTGAGTTTGGTGATTTCGAACACCTCGTAAATTTGTTCGGAGATGTTACACAAAATCAATTGCCCGCGTTTGTTGTTGACTTTTCGGTTGAGCGTGATGAGCTTCCCGAGTGCGGCACTGGAGAGATACTCCACGTTGCCGAAGTTCAACAACAACTTCGTTCGCCCAAGCTTATCCACGAGTTGGAAGAGTTGATCTCCGATCGTTTGGATATTTTGCTCGTCCAAGATTTTCTTATCGACAAAGTTGACGACGGTTACCTCGCCGCTGTCTTCGACTTCAAGCCGTTTGCGTCCCGGTTGCGTGGACATGTTGCCAAATCCTCCAATGTCTCCAGATCCGGAGAGATTGTATTAATGAACCTGACGTTTCGCCAGACAAAGTGATTTGCGACCAGGGAGGCATCACCTTGTTGAGGCTTCCCGACAAAAGGGAGATTGTGTTGCGAAGCGCCCAAGGACAAGGAAAATTAGATCACAAGACATAGTATTGATCGTAAGCGGCGTATTCATGAAGTCAAGTGTTTTCCGCGTAAGCTCTTGGCTCTGCTTGGCTTGTCTTCGGGTTGTTGCTTGGGCGAGTGGCAGCACGATCGTCAGTCTGGGTTGGTTCGATTCGGGACTGATAGTGTGTTTCGGTTGGGATCGAGAATGATCTCCACGTCGAATCTGGAATCGTGCTGCTCGGAAAAGAGAACTTATCGTTACAACCCGAATATTTTCTGCTCGATGGCTGACAGTTTGGTCGCTTCCTCCTTGCGTCGAATCGTTCTGGTGCGTTGCCCTTGGGTTTGCCTGGCAATATAGTATTCCATTGGACGGTTGACCATTTCCAAAAAACTGATGGGCGTGGGCATCCCAGTTGCTCTTTTTCAGATGCGCCTGTCGCCCCATGCCAAGAACTTTACACCACTTTGGAGGAACCCATGGCATTTACACTCCCGAACTTGCCTTACGACAAGGCCGCCCTTGAGCCGCACATCGACGCCATGACGATGGAAATTCATCACGGCAAACACCACAACGGGTACGTCACCAAACTCAACACGGCCGTCGAAGGTCAAGGCGATCTTGCTTCCAAGCCGATCGAGCAAATTCTTCGCGACATCAACAGCGTTCCGGAAAAAATTCGCCAAGCTGTCATCAACAACGGCGGCGGTCACGCCAACCACAGCATGTTCTGGGTCATCATGGCTCCTGGAGCCGGTGGCCAACCGAGCGGTCCCCTGGCCGACGAAATCAAATCCACGTTCGGAGACTTCACGAAGTTCCAAGAACAATTCAAGAACGCCGCCACGAGTCGGTTCGGCAGCGGTTGGGCCTGGCTCGTCCACGCCGATGGCAAGCTCCAGATCGTTCACACTGCCAACCAAGACAGCCCGTACATGCAAGGCCAAACGCCGCTCATGGGCATTGACGTCTGGGAACATGCGTATTACTTGAAGTATCAAAACAAGCGTCCTGAATATGTTGACGCTTGGTGGAACGTCGTCAACTGGGCGAGCGTTGGTGCGCGATTCGAAAAGGCCAAGGCCGGAAATCTGTAAAAAGCTCGACAATTGGAAATTCGAAAGGACCGACGCGAAAGTGTCGGTCTTTTTTTGTGGCAACTTGGCTGCGGCGTCCTCCTATGTGTTGAGCAAGAAGAGAAGAATGGCGGTCCGATACGCAACCTGTCGTCTCGCTCTCGGACTCCAAGTTCCAAGTATAATCAGGCCATCGGCACCATGTCACGATTTGCTTCGAGGAGCCAAATGCGAAATCTGCATGCCTCCAATGCGGCGATCATCATCTTGAGTTCGCTCCTATTGTTTCCAACACTGCTGCTCGCTCAAGAGAGAATAAAACCTCCACGCAAGGATTGTTTGGGTGATCCGCTGCCCAAAGGAGCAATCGCACGCCTCGGCACGGTCCGGTTCTACTCTGGGGAACCGATTCAGAAAGTCGCCTTTGCACCAAACGGGAAAGCACTTCTCGTTTTCGCCGGTGACGGGAAGACAAACACTCTTCGGCTTTGGAATATCCCCGATGGCAAAGAACTGACTCGGTGGGATCGAACAGCTGCCGACAACTCTGATTGGGGCACTGGGGATGTCTGCTTCACCCCAGATGGCAAGAGCATAGTACTCCGTCGTGATAACCTTGTCGAATTAATAGACCGACGTTCGGGCAAGACCTTGAAGACTCTTAAACTCAAATGGAAATGCCAAGCCATGGCTCTTTCGCCAGATGGAAAGGCACTCGCGCTTGCGTCTTCCAGTACACCTAAGACCACTGTTTCTCTGTGGGACATTGCGACCGGGAAATTGCGCCGGTTTGTGCAATTTGATTCCAAGAAAGTGCGGTCATTCATGCAAGGTGCCAAGTTGTTCTTTGAAATGCGTTTTAGTTCGGACGGAAAACGATTGTCCATTGCATATCAAGGCGAGAAAGAACGCGGCTTTGTTCAAACTTGGGAAGTAGGATCTGCAAAAGTGTTGCACAAGGTTTCTTTGGAGTACTACTTCTATGTCGCGTTT
>CAYYUU010000814.1:0-4255 GCA_964474955.1 uncultured Alcaligenaceae bacterium
CCGATCGGAGTAGGCAAGATCTCGCCCCCCTCCGGTGCTACGTAGATAGTCGCCGAAGTTGCCTGAGATCGTCGCGTTGGCTGGGTGTTGCGAGCCACTTTCTTGGGGGGCTGCGTTGGAGCACTCTCGGCAGGGTATTCTTTGCCATCGATGACCTCTTTGACCTTGTTGCCTTCTTTGTCCAACAAGAAGACCTGATAGGTGTCTTTCCCGCCAACGGTCACTTTCACAACGTACCGAGTGTATTCGGGCTCGACCGGCGTCGGTGGAGTCTCGGGCTTCTCAGTTTTCTCTTGTTTCGGGGCCGGTTGAGTCGGAGGAGTCGGCGGAGTCTTCAGCGCCACTTTCGGTTCATCTTCTTCCGAACCAAAGATATCGTCCGCAGTCACCGGTGCGATCTTCAACTTGTTGATGTTGCTCGCGCCCCGTGGGTGGAGGCTCAAGCGACCAACCCGAGTTGCCGTCTTGACCTTCAAAATGTCGCGTGGTTTCAAGGCCACAGTCACGATGCTCGCGGGCATGGCGATCTGTCCATTTTGGGGGTTCACCTTCGTGTCCGCGGCCAAGACCAACACGTCTTCCAACAGGTATCGGCTCTGGATTTGCTTTCGCTTGGTGCCGGTCATTGTGATGATGATGTCGATTCGGTGTCCGGGAAGCGTCGCGAAGCCCGAAGCACTCATTTCCTTATTCACGGGCAACCCAATGGCGTCAAAGCCTTTGGGAATCGGGAGTGTCGTTCTCTTTTCCGACACGTACTCCTTGGTCAAGTGACCACCGGCTTGAAGATTCTTCTTCAAGTACAGGTCCTTGGCTTCCTTGAGGTTTCGCAAAGCGTTTTTCGGAACTAGGCCCTTCGGGACTTTTTGTTCTTTTAACAGTTCTTCGGGTGCGATGAACTGGACGCCAATGTTGAGGTCTTTTTTGGCAATGAGAATCGTTTCTTGTTCGACCTTTTGTTTCTGTGGGCCTTGCTGTCCGCGATTTGCCAGGAGTTGGCTCGTCATGTAGCTGGCTCCGAGCCCGCAGGCGATCGCGATGGCCATCAAGATTATTGTCTTGGGTTTCATAGTTGCGCATTCCTCATAAGGTGAAAAACGAAGTTGGGGATACTATCTTGCTTTCGATCAACCCCGCCTGCGGGGTTACAACTCGGGCACATACGATTCAGGAGTCTGCGTTATGTTGTCGATTTCGTGTTGGGACTAATTTCCTTTGTTGATCTTTGGCGACGTTGGTTGTATTTTCTTTTCCCACTGGGCTGACGGATCAAAGTCGCGAAGTCGCTTCAAGGCCGTGGCGTTAAACTTCGTCTGAGCCGGCGTCTTCGGGTCTCGGATCATCAGGATCAATTTCCCAACTCGTTGGGCCGTCTTGAGCTTCAAGATGTCGCGAGGCTTCAGTGCGACCGCAACGTACGCACGCAGCTCCCTCAGTTTTCCGTCCTGCGAGGGGTGTACCAAATCCGGAGTCACGATTAAAACGTCTCGCAGCAAGCAGCGACTTTGCGCCTTCTTGGTTTTCGAGTCAGTCCCCAAGAAGATGACGTCAACGTGTGTTCCAGGTCGACACTCGGCGCTATCCGGATCGGACCAATACATCGGGAGGCGGACGGAGTCATATCCTGTTGGGATTGGGATCAGCTCAGTCTTCTTCGCCGGTTTTTTCTCTGATGCCTGGGTATTCGTCGCCAGCTTTCTGCTTGGCCCCTCTGCCCGACTTTGTTGTGGAAGTGGTACTTGGCTGAATTCATCCACGAAGTAACTTCCCAGGACGAAGCTGGCCAGAAACACCACAACACAAACCCAGGTGCGGATCACGGATACTCCATCCTTCGCGGGCGGAAGAGCCGGTCTTCATGCGTTTCGGAGGAGAAACCAACCAGACCACCCGGACGGCTTGCCCCCTTGAACAACTACTTGGTCCAGTGGGTTTGTTGTTTCTCAGATCGGGTGAGTCTGGGGCGGCTCAACCCTCAATCCTCAACCTTCACAACCTTCTTTTGAGCCACGCTAATTCAATCGGACTTGGGAAACGAAGAACTTAAACTTTTATGGTTGCAGCGAAAGCAGCGGTTGTACGAAAACTAGTGATTTGCCGGGATGTGAGTAAGTTTGTTTCCCGGCCTGAACCGCCTTCCAAGGCTGAGGTGTTCTGCCTTCAGCCTTTCGCCCTCCACCTTTGCGCTTTACGCGCCGGTCTTGGTGTAGAAGTAGACCAGATAACCCAGGAACCCGATGCACAACGGGACGCCATACGGCAGTCGGTGCCATCGCGGGCGGCGAGCATTTGCTTTCTCGGCAATGTCTGTGATTCCAGATGATGTGGTGATGTCGCTTGCGATTTCACGCAAGTGCTCGGCATTTTGTTTATACTTCCCCTTGAGGACGATCATGCCCGCGGCAATGATGCCACCGACGATCGCACCGGCACAGAAGGCGTAGAGGATAATCAACATGCCGTTCGGCTGAGTTGTCTCCGGCCCACCAAAGCCATAAAAGGCCCCAATCCAGGCCCCGAAACCCATCGTCATTTTCACGTCCCCGGCGCCCATTCCGCCGATCGCGTAGAGCGGCAACAACAAAGCCATCGCGAGGAACGTCCCGGCCAGCGACGATACGATGCCGCCGTCTCCGCCGTGAATTGCAGTCGTTACATCCAGGGTATTCAGGAGGCCGAGAACCCAGCCGCTGAGGATTAACGGAAATGTTAGCTTGTTGGGAACTTTGAATTTCCACCAATCGATGATGGCCGCGGCGAGCATGCCGATGCAGATGGCTACGATTGGCCAGTGTTGAAGGGTCCAGGTCATGGGGATGTTTTCCTTATATCTATGGGAGCCCGAACCCCGCGAAGCGGCGTGGACTCTGTAGGGGCTGTGAAGTTTCGAGTTCTTTTCCTGGGGAGGAAACTGCGAACATGCCGACCCCGCGGGGGGGAAGGTTCCACGGTGATCTGTGGAATCAACACCGCGGAGCGGTGTTGTCACCTCCCGCGGAATCGCGGGACCCGCCCCACCGCGGAGGTTTGGGCGGGCACCAGAAGCTATCGAAATTAGGTGGCGGAGTCGACGAGCTTGTCGCTAACGGTGTTGAACGTAGCAGCCGACTTGTTACCGATCGTGGTCACGGCAGCGATGCACACGACGATGATCAGGGCGAGCATGACGGCGTATTCGACTGCCGTCGGGCCATCTTCGCGCTTCAGGAAAGTTGCAATGTGGTGGAAGAAGTTTTTCATCGGTCCAAGTTCCTTTTTTCGGTGAGAGTAATAGTCTCAAAAAAACAGTTTCGAGTTCCCCTACGTCGGGGACGTTGTAGCCTGAGTGGATTCGCCCGCTTGGCGAGCGCGCCTAGGATTCTGTGTTCTGTATTCCCTGCTCCCTGTGAATTCCTTTAACTTCCGCTCGTGTCGAGTGCATTTTTCAAGATGCCGTTTCGGAAAGTGGCATCGGCTTTGCGGCCAACGGTTCCAACGGCAGCCACACACACAACGATAATGAGAGCAAGCATGACGGCGTATTCCACGGCCGTCGGGCCGTCTTCGGCTTTGAGAAAACGGACCACCCATTGACAGAATGAAGACATTAAGAAGACCCCTTTCATCGGAACGTACGGTAACCCCCTGAGGATCCCGCTGTTCGGGGGATCCCTTCACCTCATGATTTTTTCTGTGGGAGCCTGAAAAGTTGTAGAACTCGGGGAATCGAATTGGTGTGACTACCCGACGATCATCCCTTTGGCGGCCTGGCAACCCGTCGCAATTGGAGAGAAAAAGCAGTTCGGCGAATCTGCGATTTTGCGTCTTGTTCCTCGTCCCACCGTGCGTGGCGGGAGGGGATCAGAAGCGAACCTTGCCTTTTCTCGGGAAACTCCATGTGCGGGAAGGGCCCATAGCTTTGCGTCCTCGCCTCTCAGCGAGTTTGCCATTGTCGAGGAACTTGAGGGGGTGCGAAAAAGTATTCAGTCAGCGGCTTAAGTTCCTTTGGTTCTTGCGTTTGCCGCTTGCATCCTCAATCCGCTTGTCGTCAAAAAAGTAGGTCGAAAGGCCACCTGAGTCAAATCAAGCAAGGAAAAATTCAATTTTTCGGCCCCGCGGCCCCGCGGGGTCAAAGGTCCGTGTTCCCCCGCGAACAGCGGGGTGCCCATCCCGCGGAATCGCGGGACACGTCCCACGAGAGTTGGGATTTTTTGCCCCGCGAAGCGGGGGACCGCCCGGCCGCGGGACCCCGCGAACATCGGGGTGGGCTTCCCCG
>CAYYUU010000815.1:0-4248 GCA_964474955.1 uncultured Alcaligenaceae bacterium
GATAGCGAGCGATCCGAATTGCGACAAGCAAAGAACCAGCGAGGGAATAAGCAAAAGGGAATAGGAAGGCAAGAGACGAGAGACAAGAGACGAGAGACAAAGACATCACTCCGAAAGCGACAACTTGCTGCTGCTTTAGCAGTGATGTCTTTGTTTTTCTTTTGTCTTGATTGATGGTGCCATCAAGGTCGCTCACTCCAGAACCACACCCGGATAGCCATTTCTTTCGCTCTACCCAAGTGTCTCTTTCTTGGCTTCTGGTACCTGTTCGCAGTCACACGCGATCCGCGTGTGCCTGCGAAACGAACAACAAACGGACTATTATTAATTCGCCATTCCGAGAGTGTCTGTTACTTTACTTCCGAGTGCACAACTTGATCATGGCTTTGCCCATCGCCTCGCCGATGAGACAATATGTTTCGGCGTTCGTGTTCCAGTGGTAGGCTTGGCCCGACGGTGATTCTTCTCTTGGTCGGAAGAATGCTTTGGTTCCGACGAACGCGACGTTGCCCTGGAACTCTTTTCTCATGGCGACCGCGGCTTGGGCACGCATCAACGACAACGCGCGGGGATGTTTTTCTTGGAAGCCACTCATTCCGGTTTCGGCAATCACGAACGGTAATTTCTTGACTCCCAATTCCTTGCGGACGTCTCGAATAAAGTTGGCCAGGTTCTTTTCGTATTCGTCGTTGAACGCTTGGTTGACTCGATCATTCCAGCCCTGGTGCCAACCGAAACCAACTATCTCGTATCCGCGACCGTCATAATCCGGGAAATGTTTCTTGAGATCTTTCAAGACGGCGCGAACGTGCTGGAACATCTCGCGATAATTCCGGCCCACGAGGTTGGGGGTTTTCTTGACTTGCTCTTGCAATCGTTTGTCGAAGCTCGCAGGGATTTTGCCGGAGCTTGGCGGACGAAAATCGACGGCCAACGACCGCCCACCCCACGACGTTTCGATGATCAACACTGGCTCGTCGAAGTGATCTCCGACGACGTGTCCGAACTGCAGCTCGGGCCCGATCTTCTCTTTGTTGGCGCCGTAGCCGACGGTCAGGCCGCCTTTTCTGTCGAAGTGCCAAATCCAAACGTCTTTGCGGACACGCCATTGGCCATCGGCGTCGACCAGATGCTTATAGCGTTTTGCGGTCTTCGGATTCTTGACCAAATATTTGAGCGAGCCTTTTCCCCCATTGCGTTTGCTGGCGATGAACCCATGACCTTGCATGTTGGATTGACCGGCAAGGATGAATACCTTGATGGGGGCTTTTTTCTTGGCTCGTTGTTGAGAGGGGTAAGTGTTCTCGCTGGCGGCGAGATTCCCAGACAGGACGACGAATAGGCAGGCAACAAGGACGAGGCGTGGCATTTGTTCTCTCCAAAGGTGGGGCGGGTAAGTTTTGTCACCTTTGAAGGTACACGGAGGATGGCGCATGATCAAATGTGGAATTGGGGGTGAGTTGTTTGTCCGGCGCTGTGGACACAAGAGCAAGCAGCGGTGTGGAGAGGGATTCCCACGCGAGTCGTCGGACATTCAACTTACGTTTCTTCGGGTTGATTCCCTCGTTTCGAAGGCCGGGATTCGACGAGGTGTGGCCGCCTCAATACTTTGCTTTCCCGACTGGTGCCAAACATGTGGTACCTTATTGTTCGTTCGGAAACAGCGTATCCTGCCAATGTCGATTTGAAGAGACCTTCGAGTGATTGGCATATGTTTTCCACGTCGGTGAATATTCATTAGATTCGTTCCCCCACACGAACCACCCTTCTCTCGGTCCTCTTGCGAAAAGCTCAACGTACGGACCGGGGCTGCAAGCCTCTATTTGTTGGTATTGCTCGTCGGGTTTTCGGCTGTGCTCTCGTTTCTGTGTCGAAATGATGTTTTCTTGAGTTCGCCCCGGAGCCAAAGTCCTCGCGTTTCTCCCTCTCACGCCAAAGAGGATCATTTCCGTGACATTTCGGAAGTAGAATCCTACTCCTCTGCGGTCTGGACCTCCATCTTTTCGAATCTTGTACCAAATCAAGTTCGTCTTGTAAGTGAACCCCCATGCTTCCATCACTTGCAATCCTTCGGCGAGCAATGCGTTCGGAACCCACAAATACAGATGGGCTGGCTCGTTGACAATCGCTTGCACTGGCAGTTCCCGGACTTCCTCAAAAGTCATCGTGGAATATCGCGAGAGCCGCTTGTGCTCGGGAGCCATTTTTCCAGTGCGGTTTTGGAATTGCCAAGGAGGGTCGGCTAGGATTGTTGAAAATGTTCTATCTCCAACGGCCCGAAGCAAATCGTCTGCTGCATTTGTTACCATGTCACCTCCAAATTCACCTGTTCACACAAACCGCAATCGTCCTGCGATAATTCACGTTGTGACAACATCTTTGGGCAGTCCAATCAAGAGTAACGGGCAAGGATTTCCCACTCCTCGTTTCACTCTGTCCTCTAATTTTCGCCAATGTGTCGTTGCCTCACCAAACTTATCGGAGACGAAAGCACGTGCCCACCCCTTGGCAAAACTCCCCTTCGAATCCTTCGCGTCCTCGATGCGATGCTGTTGACGCGGAGTACGAGTGTAATACTGAGAAAGACCTGCGAGATCAGAAATACCTTGTTGAATTGCGAACTCTTCAATGAGGTCCCGAAGAGAATTATGCAGGGATGAGCCTCGGGTGATAATTCCCCCAACCGAAATTGCTCCTTCTGCATGAAGGCGTTTGAAATTCTCAAGATCTCGATCGTAAAACGGATCTTTATTATTCCACTGAATTTCCAACGCAAACGTACCAGATTCGAGAAGTTTCACATGGTCGACTTCGTGTTCGGTTTGGAGGAATGGATGGCCGACTCAGCGCCACTTATTCTTTTTTCGTCTCCAACCACCCCAAAGGAAACGTCGCCAGCGTAATCTTTCGATACCCATCCTTCTCATACAACACCCCAATCTTCCCATCCGGCAAAACGACCAAATTCGAATACGCCGCCGATCCTTTATGGAGCAATCGCTGGACGGGCCAGGTCTTGCCTTCGTCGTAACTGAACCACACCGTCATCTGGGACCGACCGCGACCTTTCGGGCTCGAGAACAGGATTCGGCTCTTGCTCCCTTTTTCTTTTTCGTCGGGCCAGGAATACCGCAAGATGCTCGCCTGACAAACGGGAGTGTTCAGAGCCTTGTCCAGATAAAGTTTGCCCCACGTCTTGCCTCCGTCACGGCTGACGGCCATGGCTCGGCGGTTCTTGCCGTGGTAAGAACGCATGGCCTGCAAGATCGATCCATCTTTACGTTCGACGACGGTGGATTCGTTCGTGCGGTCTGCGTGGACGCCCCCGAGTTGCCATGTCTTGCCGTGGTCGTCGGACCAAAAGACATGGCTTCGATAGGGATGTTTCTTGGGGTCGGAATGGTCGGAGTGATTGGCAGGAATGAGAAGTCGCCCTTTGTATTTGCCGCGCGTGAGTTGAATGGCGTTGCCCGGACCCGTGGCGTACCATCGCCAGTGCGGTTTGCGGACGGATTTGCTGATCTTCTTCGGCTTGGCCCAAGTTTTGCCATCATCCTTGGAGTGTGTGACGTAGACGTGGCGGGCTTCCTTGCTCTTGTCTGCCATGATTTGGCGTTCGGTGTCGGAACCCAGGTTCCATGTCATCAGTAACCAAATAGAGCCCGTTTGCTGGTCGACGACCGGACAGGGATTGCCGCAGGTGTTTTTTCCGTCGTCCCAAACGATCTGGGGTTTTGTCCACGTTTTGCCGCCGTCACTCGAGCGAGAGAGCAACAGGTCGATGTTCCCGGCGTCGCCGCGACCGCTTTTTCGGCCTTCGCAAAACGCCAACAGCGTGCCCTTTTTTGAAACCACGATGGCCGGGATGCGGTAAGTATGATAGCCATCCTTGCCGCTGACAAACACGTCCACCTGCGACAGCTTTTTCGAATCTTGATTTTTCGATTGTGGCCAGGAAAATGCCTGCCCGGCAGCGAATAACGGAACGAGGAGAAGTAAGAAATTTCGCATGAGTATCCGGAGAGTAGAGACCACTGCGGGACACAACGCCCAACTCCGCGAAGGCCATCGAATCCCGCCGAAGTGAAACACAACCAGCGTAACAGAAGGAATTTGCAGCAACAACAATCCAACAGCCACGAACCGAGATGGGCGAGACGAGAGCGAGTTCTGAACCCTCGCCCAGGAATTGAACGGATTTCTTCCGTGAACTTCACCCCGGTGAATCGTTATACTATAGGTGTTTTA
>CAYYUU010000816.1:0-4247 GCA_964474955.1 uncultured Alcaligenaceae bacterium
GGTTTGCTCGGGGGTGGCTAACGGCTCAAGGTGAACACTCATCAAATAGACGCGGCAAGCGACGTCTATTCACACTTCGAACATCAGCATTTTCGCAACCTTCGGACCCGATGACAAGAGTCTGTCGTCCCCGTTTCCAAAGGACAGATGGGGAACGCGGAATAAATGAGTGTCCGTTGTTGTAGGGTGTGAGGACGCGCTTGCGACCATGGCACACCGTTGTCTTTTGGGTATACTTTCGCTGACACTTGTCACGCCCTAAGAATTCTCGGGTAAAAACTTGAAGGTTACTTTGCCTTCGTGAGCATGAACAGGCGAGACGACTTCGATTTGTCGGTCTTGAACTCGGTCGGACGTGTGTCACCACCGGGGCGGTTGGAACACCATTTGAGGTTCTTGCCCGAGAATTCGTAGATCCCCAACAACATCTTCCCCTTCAAGTCGGGGACGGGGCTCTTGGTGATTTTGAACGTGATGTGTTTAGGCGATTTCGTCGGATCGATCGAAACAGTCATCTCAACGAGTTGAACGCCGTTGGGAGTGTTGGCGGCCAAAGTCGCTTTCTTGCCCTTGATCTGCATGTAGGAAATCGGCCCATCCTGGTCCTTGGCGTTCCATTTTCCCTGGAGTTTGGCCAACTCCTTCTTGCCACCCGCGGTGGCAACGTTCCAGCTGCCCGCAAGGGCGAGGACAACAACGGCGAGGTAAATGCGCTTCATAAATCAATTCCTCATGTTCGCGAGATCGCGTGGTGTGGTTTCGCACGGCCTTATGAGTTTTGGCCGTCAAAACTCATGAAGTGAGGAAGGTCTGGAAGTTCTCGCGAACCACGAGGCTCGACGAAGACCTCCAGAGACTAAGTCGCTCGCACCCTTCCCAGTCGGCCACGGTTCGGGTTATCTTATTGTTCGTGGAAGACCATGTCGATGGCCAATCCGGCGGCGAGCAGCAACATCGACTTCGTTTCGCTCGGGCGGCCAAACAACTCGACGACGTAATTGTCCGCCGAAGTAAACAACGCTTTCGCGATTCCGGCCCATTCCTTGGTGACGATTCCGATTTCCTCGTCGCCCATCAAGAACTTGAAGTTCCACCCTTTCCAGTCCCCTTTGACTTCGGCGACTTCTCGGTCTTCCGCATCCAAAACGGTGAACGAAGCCCCCCAGGTAAACATCTTTTGGCGGAACCAGCCAATTTCCTCCCCGTCGGCATCGATCACACGAATCTTCGAACGAAAGAACGTGAAGCCCCGAGTGATCGAGAAGAGTAAGTAATCGTCGTCGACTTCTGGCCCCTCGTAGACATCGATTTGTGTCGGGAGCATCCGCTTGTTGACCAAAAACCGCAAGAATTTCACGAACCCGCCCGGCTCTTCCTTGGCCAAACCGATTTGTTCTTCGGTCTCCGGATCTAGAATGTCGTACGTGTCGGTCAGCTTGAACATCCCGACATGTTCTCGGATGAAGAAGGTAGTTCTGTCGAGCACGCGATTCCTCCTTGGCGAATTGGGAAAAAAGAGTTCCTAAAAGTTGATTATCGTGACGCAATGAGCGATCGGAGACTGGCGTGAATGGTCTTGGCTGAGCTTGGCTTCCAAACGAATAAAAAACCAGAATTTTTTCTCGGGAATCTCCAAAATCTTCCCAAGCGTCCAAGGCTCGCGATTGTCATGGGACGTCGCGTCGTTGGAGTAGCGAACTCGCGAAAACTATCACCCCTCCGGCGGGCTTGCGGGAGTCTCTCCGCGAATCCACGGGAGCGACTGTTTGACTTCTCTGTAGAGCATATCGGTGTGGGGATGGTTGTAAAGACAACCCGGGACGGAGTTCTTCCCGATCTCCGAAACGTCGCTGGAGGTTACTGGAAAATTCAGCCGATGGGAAGAATGAGACCTCTCGAATAGTGACAGCTGGGATGCACCGTTTCGATCTGGCAAGATGCCTCTGTTTTCAGACTTCTCGCGAATACGCACAATGGGCGTGAGGGTAGTTTTTCGAAATCTTCTCCATATTGTTATCACTAGAAATCCCTGAAGGCGGTATCATCGTCTGTTATAGCGATTGAGTCTGTACAATAAGGTGCAGAGCTTTTGGAAGAGGCTTGGCGGATTGTTACGGTTGTGGTGATGCCTCCTCTCATCCCCCTTATTTCGACCCTTCTGAAAGTTCCACTGCAAAAACCTTCCTTGCGTGTCTAAGGTGTCCCACGAAGTTGGCCGTTTGTGCCAAACACTCAGGATCGCCGCGAAAATAAGTTTCCTTTTTGGAGCATAGGACAGGTTACAAACCTGTCCTATGCTCCAAGATCCCCAACTCAGCTCTCAGGAATTTATTTTCGCGGCGATCCCAGCCGTGGGTCACATGTACGCTGGTACCGCGATCGGAGTGACAAGACGTTGTCGCCATCGCGCCGGAACACACATTTCGTTTTATGGAGTTGGCCCGATGCCAGTGATTAGTTGTTCTTCTTGCGAAGCGAATCTGAAAGTGGGCGACCACTTGATCGGTCGCAAAATCAAATGCCCCAAGTGCCAGGCAGTCATCGCGGTCGCGAGCAAGGAAGCTGCGGTCCAAAAGAAAGCACCCGTGGGAGCTGGCACCAGGTCCCGCCGTCCGGTCGACCAGGACGAGCCCGAAGATGACGCGCCGCGTCGACCACGCCGGAGTCGAGATGAAGATTTCGAAGAAGACTCCCCCCGCCGTCGCCGCCGTCCCGTTGACGATGAAGAAATTGACGACGAACGCCCCCGCCGTCGCCGTCGCGACGAGGACGATGAAGAAGAGGATGACCGTCCACGCCGTTCCAAGAAAAAAGGCGGACGGAGACGAAACAAAGGCGGTTCGAGTTCTCCCGTCATGCTGATTGCCCTGATCGGGGGCGGGGCCGCGCTTTTGATTGGTGGTGTTGTGCTTCTGTGGGTCTTCGGCGTCTTCGGTGGAGGGAAAACGGACGACAAGAGCGCTAAGAAGGGCGGTGGCGGGGGCAACAACACGCCAGCCACTGGCTTGGCGGCAAAGTTTGAATACCTGCCAGATAACATGCCGATCTTCGTACACGTCAAGCCAGGGGATCTCAAGAAAGGTCCGGGTGTGTCGGACTTCGAAAAACAGGTCCAGTCTGACATCCTTTCTCAACTTCCTCCTCCAAAACAAAAAGCGGTCGAGCGATTTATGAAATTGCTCGGCGAGGTCGACTCGGTGACGGCGGGTGGTGAGCCTACCCACAACGGATCGAACGTGTCGTTCGACCACGTCGTCATCCGCACGAACAAAGATTTCACCGTCGCCGACATCAAGGCGCTCGTGAAGTTGATGAGCGACAACCCAAAAGAGCAATTCACAACCACGGAAGAGAAAGTTAACGGGTTAGCTTTACACCACCTCAAGGTCACAATGCCCGCCTCCCCAAATGGTCCGCGGCAAGACTACACGCAAGACATATTCAGCATTTATCTGCCCAATGCCAAAACGATCGTCGCGGGCAAACCCGAGAGCATTAAATCGATTCTCAAGCGGACCGACGGAACGAAGATTGACCAGAACGTGAAGAAGGAACTGGAAGGGGTCGATTTTTCATCCAAGACCCTTGTCGTCGCCATGAATGTCGGAGTTCTCACGGGCCAGCCCCCTGGTGGTCCTGGGGAGCCAGGATTCCCTGGTCCTGGAGGACCTGGTGGTCCTGGAGAGCCAGGATTCCCTGGTCCCGGGGGACCTGGAGGTCCTGGTGGTCCTGGAGAGCCAGGATTCCCTGGTCCCGGGGGACCTGGAGGTCCTGGTGGTCCTGGAGAGCCGGGATTCCCTGGTCCCGGACAACCCGGACAACCTGGCATCCAACCCATCCGACCAGGCCCGAGAAGAGGCGGACAACCGGGAGGACGTCAGTTCCAAGGCGGCCCCGTTGGACAACCGCAACGCCCTGGTGGTCCGGGCGGCGGACAACCGGGAGGGGGTAAGCTCCCATTCCCGGTCCCGACCAGTGGCCTTCTCACCGCGAACATCACCAGCGAAGGCATCACCATCGACGCGCACGCGACATTCGCCAACGAGACTGACGCCAAGAAAGCAAGTGCCTTTGCGACGACCCTGATCAACGCCGCTCCTCTGCATCAGATTCCTGGTCTTCCGCAAAACGCGAAGAAGAAAATTAAGGCGTTGTTGCCGGAAGCATCGGGGAATCTGGTCAAGTTGACTCTGAAACTATCTTCGGATGAATGCAAGCAAGGTCTTTCGCTGGCCATGGATCAGATC
>CAYYUU010000817.1:0-4240 GCA_964474955.1 uncultured Alcaligenaceae bacterium
ACCTTTTTCAAAGAGTATTTCTGCGGATCCGCCTGGACGGCACCGACGGAAAATCCAAGGGCAACACAAATGGCAAGTACCTGACGCACGCTATTCTCCTTTCTGAGTCCCACGAAAAAAGGGACCAATGACCTTAGGTGCCAATTCGCACCCAAAATCGCTGATCCCTGAGTCTTGAGTTATCACCGAATTACTTGGCCGTGAAATTTCCGACGTAGGCACCGCGACCGGAAAAATCTCGCCACGTTCCGTCGAGTCCCTTGCCCGTGTAGCTGTGTTCCACGATCGCAGCTGCGTTGGCCTTCACTCCGCCGGACAAAGGAGGATAATAAGGCGATTCGTTTCCGCAGACTTTGTCGTGTTCGGCGTGGATACAGCGAGTCTTGATCTTGGCCGCTCCGGCAGACAACTCCGCGCAAGTGTTGTTCTTACACTTACAGACGTTGATCGTGATCTTTGCCGACTTGATGGAGACGACCTGCGAGAGCAGTTTGCCGCCTTGTTTCTTGACCAGCTGTATGAGGGCTTGTCGCTGAGCGTTGCTCGCTTGGTCGTCGACGATCAACACGACTTTGGCCGGAGAATGTTGTTCGAATCCGAGAGTGTTCTTGGCTTCGAGGACGGCAACGACGCTGAGTCCGTCGAGCGAAACGGTACCAACCGAACCCTTTTCGATTTTCCATCCGAGCACGGCATGCTTCCCAACCAAGTTCACGTCGGCGTTCGCAAAGCACGGCCCGGTCCAGACGTCACACGTCCGAGCTTCGATGTACTGGCCAACGATTGTCCCAGCCCAGGCCGGGGAGAGAAATGCCACGGCGCAAACGACAGCTGCCAAAGATCGAATCATCGTTGGGAATCCTCCGAACAACAAGATGGTAGGTTGGTGGGAGCCGAGGTGGTGTTTCGCGTGACAACAGCCTCGCCTTGCATTCTTTTATTGTCGAGCGAATCTGCTTGCGAGTCAAGTGGGCACCCACGACCGACTCATTTGCCCCGAGAATCCTCCCGGCTCACTCATCCACAAATGTGGGTGTGGCGTTGGCGTGTTTTCCGACCCGTTTCAGATAGTCCCGGAGTCCGACCTCCGCTCCGTTCGCGAAAAACATAATGCAACGAAACACTGGAACGTGCCAGGTTCCCAACTCAATTTTGATTTTGTGCTTCGCTTTGAGTCGTGTTCCCGTTTCGGTCTTGTTCATCTCGAGTTCCATTACCGCGACCATGCTCATAATGACGCTGTCTTCGAGGGTCCGTTTGAGGAATTTCTGCTTCGTCTGCTCGACCGTGGTGACCTTGACTTTGCTCTCACCCAAGTCCTCAATCCAAACTTTCTTTGGTTCTCCCTCATCCGAGACGACCATCACATTTTGGATCCGAGAGCCTGCGATTGGGGTCGTCTTTGGATCTTGCAAAGCGCTCCAAACCTTCTCCGGCGGTGCATCATAGTTGACCGTGATTTCCGCAGTGTATTCCTCGGGCAGGAAGAACCCAATGCAGTAGAAGGCCACCAAAACGAGCAACACGCCCAGGAGAGATTTCCAAAGCCAGCCGGATTTTTTCTTCTTTGGTGGGGTTGGTGCGGAGGTTTCGGATGTTGGTGACGGTGAAAAAGTTGGTTCCGAACTTGGCTTCTCTGGCGTCGTCATGGGTACTTCTCCTTGTAGGTGAGTGGGATACGAGAGGAACGTATCATAGTCGCCCGAAGGATTCACCGTTGGTAGGCAGACGCATCACTCAATAATATCCTGCAGCACATGGCCATGCACGTCGGTCAGCCGCATATCTCGACCACCAAACCGAAATGTTAATCGCGTATGTTCGAGCCCAAGCAAATGCAACATCGTCGCATGAAGGTCGTGGATTTCGCAACGCCGATCAATGGCGTGGTAGCCATACTCGTCGGTTGCCCCGTACGTCATTCCGCCTTTGACGCCACCGCCGGCCATCCAGAGACTAAAGCCATACGGGTTGTGATCGCGTCCATTGCTCCCTTGAGCCATCGGCGTTCGTCCGAACTCGCCAGCCCAGACGACGAGGGTTTCGTCGAGGAGTCCACGAGATTTCAAATCTTTCAAGAGACCGGCAATCGGTTTATCGACGGCGCGAGCGTTGTCGTTATGACCGCGAAGCAAATTGCCGTGTTGATCCCATCGATCGTGGCCGACCCCGTGGCACAACACCTCGACGAACCGAACGCCCCTTTCGACGAGTCGGCGAGCGATCAAACATTGGTGCCCGTAACGCGTCGTGTGGCGGTCATCGAGCCCGTACATCGCTCGTGTCGCGCGAGATTCGCCGCGAATGTCCATCAACTCGGGCACAGCCGTTTGCATTCGAAACGCGAGTTCATAGTTTGCAATCGCCGATTCGATCGCACCGTGTTGGCCATTTCGTTCTTGGCCGAGCCGATCCAGATCACGCATCAAGGCCATGCGGGTTTGCTGAGTTTCGCCGGTTCTTCCTGGTGGCCGCAAGTCCGGCACGGCGGGATTTCCTCGTCGAAAACATGATCCCTGAAACGTTGCGGGCAGAAAACCGCTGCCAAAACAATCGAGACCTCCCGGCGGTGTCATGCCGCTGTCAACGACCACGAAACCGGGGAGATTCCGACATTCTGTCCCGAGCCCGTACGTGACCCAAGCGCCCATGCTTGGTCGACCTTGTTGGCCGTGCCCGGAGTGAAGCAGGTAATTCGCGTTCGTGTGCTCGGAGAACTTCGACGTCATCGAGCGGATCACGCACAAATCGTCGGCGCACTCCGCGACGTTCTGAAACAGGTCACTGATGGGCAACCCACTCTGACCATATCGACGAAATCGCCATGGGGATTTCATGATCCGGCCAATGTTGTTGAACTGCGTCGGCTCCACTCGCATCCGGGGAACTTGTCCGTGTTCGCGATCCAATCGGGGCTTTGGATCAAAAGTATCGACTTGCGAAGGTCCGCCATCCATGTACAGAAAGATCACATTCTTGGCGCGGGCCGGAAAATGCGGCGGCTTGCTCGCGAGCGGATCATTCGTCTGTTGCGGCGAGCTGTTGGCGGAGGTATCCCCACTTGAATTCTCGGCCAGCAATGCAGCGAGGGCAACGGCTCCAAAACTGTTGGCGGCACGCAACAACATTTCACGGCGGGTCGGAGGCAGTGGCAGAAATCGACGACAGTGCATATCGGTCTTTGTCCTTATCTTGTTTTTCTGTTGGAGTGTCGCTTTTTACTCAGGTGGACGGATAGACAATTGTCGGATTCGTCTTTGGTTTTGAGCCGCTGCGCGGCTTCCAGACAAGACAAAAACGTGACTCTGCTTTCACTTCAGTGAGAAGCAGACTCCCTCACTGCACGTAAATAAACTCTTTCAAATTGACAACGACATGACACAGATCTTGCCACGCCCTTGGGTCATCGACATTGCCATATTTTTTCCCCTGGGCCGCCAAGAATCGTTCGACCCTCGCACGCTCCTGGTTACTCGGTTTGCGTCCGAATGCAAGGACGTACATCCTTTCGATTCTCTGGGGAGTCGTCCTATCTTTCTGTTTCAGCAGCCGCTTGGCCAACAACTCTGATTGCTGAATCACAAATGGGTTGTTCATCATCGTGAGTGCCTGTGCGGGAACGTTCGACACACTCCTTCGGCCAATCGTCGTGAACGGCGTGGGATAGTCAAAGACCAAGAAAAGTGGAGTCAGAAAGTTTCGGCGGACGTTGATGTAGATGCTCCGCCGGCCATTGCCGTCGAGTGGTCCGGATCGATTCGGGCGACCGCGACCGGACATGAACGGCGTCAGGTGCGGCATCACTCCCGGTCCGTACATGGTTCTGTCGAGTCGCCCCGAGATGGCCAACAACGAATCACGGATGGCCTCGGCTTCGAGCCGGCGCACTGGCATTCGATGAAGCAGTCGGTTCGCCGGATCAATGTCTTTCGCGGCCGGTTGCCGTCGACTCGACATCCGATAGGTTCGCGAGCGGACCATCAACTTGTGCATCTCCTTGATCGACCACTTTTGTTTTCGAAACTCTGAAGCGAGCCAGTCGAGCAACTCCGGATGCGAAGGCAGTTCGCCGAGCTTTCCGAAGTTGTCGACGCTCTTGACTATTCCCGTCCCGAAGTGATGCTTCCAAAGCCGATTTACCATCACGCGAGACGTGAGCGTATTGCCTGAAGAAAGGAGCTTCTCGGCGGGCGCTAACCTTCCGCTTCCTTTCTCCCCCATCGATTTATTCCCGACGAAG
>CAYYUU010000818.1:0-4234 GCA_964474955.1 uncultured Alcaligenaceae bacterium
ACGGGCAACGAAAATGAGGTTGCCGGCTTCGGAGGGAAATTGCCGAGCGAAGTCCGTCGCGAAGCCTGCCTCCCGCGGATAATTTCGGGTGAAATAGGTTGCCAACGAATCGTGCGGCAGACTCAGGAAGGCGAGTTCTCGTTCGTAGCATTGCTCAATGTTCTGACTCATTCGCACACTTATTTCACAGAATAGTGACCCGTCGTGAGATCCAAAACCGTCTGGAACGACACGGCGTCGAACGGCTCGATGGCGAGCACCGCCGTGATCCGAAAAGTGGTTTGTTTGCCGTGCAGTTCCTCTTCGAGTTCCATGGTCGTGCGGACGTTTCGTAATCGCGGTTCGAAGGTCGGGATGATTTGGTCCAACACACGCGCCAGGGCTTCTCTCTGTTCGGCGGTTTCGACCGAGAAGGCCGATAGGTCTGGCAGACCGTAGCAATAGATGGAATTCAACAAGCCCGGCGGGCCATCGACGGCCCGCCGTGAGTTGAGCAAATCTTCCAGATCTCGGCGGATCACTTCCAAGATTTGCGGAAGGCTATACCCCGGGCGAGATGCCGTTCCCGCCGAGTCCGGATCGATGAGGCGATCGAGAATCGAAGGCTTTCGGCCATCTTGGTTTGGGGAGGATGCCATTGGTGATCGGGTTCAGAGTCCGAGGGTGGTCCCAAGGTGGTCGAAGAAATATATGTTGATGTTGAATGTTGTTTGAAAGCCGCGCAGTGTTTCCTTCTTTGGTGCGACAGATCTTAGCCGTGGCCGTGAGGCCCCGGAATCGTGATAGCGCTCTCCTTCCCCCGTGGGTTCACACCCACAGCTAAGATCTGTCGCACCAAAGAAGGAAACACTGCGCGGCTTCCGAACAAACTTTACTTTATCCGTGGAAACGAATCGGAGAAAGAAGAATCCCGCAAGCCTCTCTTCCGGCCGCGTTTACCCAGTCGTGTTTGGATTATAAGGCGTGTAGGGATCGTCGACTCCGGTCCGCAGTTCGGAACGTCGTCCGAGCCCGCACTCGAGAAGGGCCAACTCGGCGCGGTGGTCGTTGCCCGCCGGGGCCCCGTTGATGTGAGCCAATTCGTGGATGATCGTGGCCAGCGTTGTCCAGCGTCCCCATCTAAACGACAAGTTGCCGATCCACATATCATTGTTCCCATACGTCCAGCCGTAGTCGGGTGTCGTGGGATCGTAATTAAACCAAATCGAGTTATCGTTGATGAGTGACGTGAGAGTTCGTCCGCCGGGTAGAGAGCTGAAGTAATTGTCTGCGCGCTTCAAGTCACGCGCGATGACAAAAAGTCTTCTTCGAGCCCAGCGAACTTGCCCGCGCTGGTTGGGAGGAATCGCCCGGAACACGTCACCGTTTTCGTTTCCGATGTGATCCCCAATGTTCATCTGAATCATCGTAGTTCCCCTTAAATTGTGCGGTCCTGTCTATCAATTATGACGTGCCAACACAACGGACAAGGAGACCTCGTCCGTTGTGTTCCATTGTTTGTTCTCTCTCCGCACTTTGGGCCGTTCGCCATGCCCCTGCCGCATTCCGAGCGCCTAGCATCATGGGAATGGTAGATGCCGTGGAGGCTCGATCTCGTAGTTGAGGTAATCCGTGTAGTCGAGTTCGCCAGGAAGAACGAACGGATAAGCCGCGTTGGGCGTCAGGAAGCCGATGATCGGAAGATATCCACCTGGACGATATCCCCCACCAGCCGGTTCCTGCCCCATTGCAAAAAGCGTAGGTCGTTGCAAGTAGGATTGGGTAAATCCTTTGATCATGTCCCTGTTTCGGGCGATCAGTCGAATCGTATTTCCGGCCATGGCAAGAGCGACCACAACCTCATCACCTTGAGAACTTGCCCGATAACAATCGACATTTGTGTAGGTCTTTCGACTGGCAGGTAGGTTCCCCAGCTGTTGAGAAAACTGATCCGCACTGATGTTGTGGAAAGATCCGGTCGGGAGTCGGCTCCACATGAATTGAACCGTGGGAGCTGCCGTGATCCGAATGCCGAGTAGCCGATGCAACGAACGCAGGGCGGGGCCAGCTCCGATGTTACAGCCTCGAAACTCGACACGCTCGAGTTGGAGTTGTCGCACACGCCGGATCACCCCCAACAAATCGTCCAGTTGTTGTTGGTTGTTGAATACATTGTGGCCGTTGGCTTGATACGACATGGCATAATCCCTGCCATCTTGCCGTGACGATTGGGTGTCACTCAAGGCACGGGAGAGGGCATCCATCAAGTCGCTATTCAAGGTGGCCGGGTTGCCTGCCCGAACCCGAATTGGTAACCCATGTGGGTTTCCGTGTGTGGCGATCAGAAAGTTCTTTTCTCCTTCCTGTCCGTAGCGGAGCAAAGCTTGCAACAAACTGGAGATGGAGCTGGTCGAAATTCGGGTGATTTTTCTCGGCTCGATCAGGATGTTGTCCCAGTTATAAGCCTTGTCGTAGGAGAACATCCTGTAGAAATGCATAATACGATCGAAGTATGGTCGATTGTCGATCAACGCACGCATGTTGACCATTGAAAGAACCTCCTCGGCAACATGATGGTCAGAATATGTTTCACAATGCGTTGCCCAACCATGTACGCCAACACTCAGTTTGTGGGCTCACGCGAGAACAACCAACAATTGCCAACGAAGGAGAAGGCGTTGGGAAGCGATATATCGAAACGCTCTGGTCCAACGCCTTTTCGTAGCAGATAGGGTTGAGATAGGAATCCGACTCCCAGCGGAATTCATGTCATGCCTATTTTTCTCGGGACGACAGTCCCAAGAAAGATGTGTGACATGAATTCTGCTGGGGCAATCAACAAGCAAAGCAAACTTTGCCGCTGGGTTGACAAGTAACCGTCCCGACAGAAGCCTCGGCAACGATGGATTAACCAGGATAGTTCTTCGTGTTGTCTTGCAGATTCCAGGTGCCCGGAATGGCCGCATCGAGAGAACCATCTTCCTTTTGGGGCTTGTACTCGAACTTGATCGCACCGAAGTTGAGAGTGCACGTGTCGACCGGAACCATGTCCCCCGAACTGCCGCCGGTCTGGTAGGAAGTGATGTACACCGGCTTCATCTTGATTTGGAAATACTCTTGCTGTTCCTTCCCAGCCCGACGACAAGTCAAGATGACCTCATCGGTGACGTGGTGCCCCTCCGCACAATATTGCATGAGTACCGGAGTGGCCTTGTTGGCCCTCGTGGTGAAGGTAAAGTCTTGCATGCTGACTTTCCCAGCACCACCACCGGTTGTGCCTGACTCGTGCGTCGAGTCATTCGTTTCTCCCCAACTCCAGGAGAGAATCTCGATTTCGCCAACGTGTCCTTTGTCTGTCGATTCACCTTCGATGCCGGGAATCTTCAAGAAATAATCAACTTGAGCCATGACGAGCCTCCTTAAAATAGGCTGTTGAACGTGTGAAGTGGATTTCTATCTCTCGCCGAGATTGAGTATGCCGAAGAATGACACCGTTCGTGTCCTGATGTTCTGAATCGTCAACTCGAGTGAGTTCGAATCGTCCTCACCTTACTAATGCAGCTTTGGAAACGAAACCGGACAAGGCTCCTCGAAAATCTTTTGTTTTTGGGAAATGGGTGGGAGCCTTGGGAAATGGAGTCGGATTTTGGAAAATCGTTTTCCAAAATCCGATGGGAAAACCTTTTCGCGGAGCGAAAAGCAACATTTATGATCCAGGGACTTTTCCAACGAGGCTCAATGCGACGTTCAGGCCTTCCAGCTGGAAATGTGGCCGGATCCACGCCTTCGCTTCATACCATCCGGGTTTGCCTTCGACTTCCGTGACCTCGATTTTGGCTGCGCGTAGGGGCTTCTTGGCTCGGTCCGATTCGCTCGCGTCTTCGGGGCGAGGATGCACGTAATTGAGAATCCAATCGTTGAGTTTTTTCTGGCAATCCTCAACTTCCATGATGCTACCGATCCAGTTGCGGCACATCACTTTCAAGTAGTGAGCGAATCGAGAGGTGGAGAGAATGTAGTTGAACTTGGCCGATAGTTCGGCGTTCGTCTGGGCATCTTTGTCGAAAAATTTGTCGGGCCGTTGAACCGACTGGGCCCCGAAGAAGGCCGCATAGTCCGTATTTTTACAGTGCAGGAGCCCGAGGAATCCTAGTTCGGAGAGTTCTCCTTCTCGGCGGGCGGTGATCAGCGTCTCGGTCGTGCACTTCATCACGACGTCCCCGCTCTCGGTCGGGAACGTATGGACAGGCAAGCC
>CAYYUU010000819.1:0-4233 GCA_964474955.1 uncultured Alcaligenaceae bacterium
AACACGGAGTAACGCCCCTTCCGACCTACGCTTCGAGTCACTTGCCCGAGGAGTTTCACGATTCCTACGAAGAGGCCATCCGCCAGACGGCCCGAACGGTCGGCCAATTGTTTTTGGATGAGAACGACTTGCCGAATGCGTGGATGTACTACCGAATGATCGGAGAGCCGGAAAAAGTAGCCGCCGCGCTGGAAGCCTATTCGCCCAATCCGGACGACGAGGAAGAGGGAGAAAAGCTCGATCAAGTCGTCATGATCGCGTATCAGGAAGGCGTGAATCCGCGGAAGGGGTTCGATTTGATTCTGGAAAACTATGGGCTGTGCAACGCCATCACGACCCTCGGCGGACACAACTTTCCGCACGGCGACGAAGTTCGCAACCACTGCATTCGTCAAGTTACGCGAGCGCTCTATTCGGAATTGCAAGAGCGATTGTTGAACGAGGTCGCCGCGACCGAAGAGAAAACTCCGCCCGAGAACATGCCGGTCAAAGAAATCGTCCAGGGACGATTTTATCTTTTCGGAGAGGACGTTTACCACGTCGACGTTTCACACCTGGCGTCCGTCGTGCAGCTAAGCATCCATCTCGAAAAAGGGGAAGAACTCGAGTTGGCTCGTGAGTTGTGCGAATACGGCAAACGACTCTCCGCCGGCTTGCAGTTCGACTCGGAACCACCGTTCGAGAATTTGTACGAAGATCACGGCATCTATTTGGCCGTCCTGGCTGGTGAAAATGTCGAAGAAGGGTTGGCGCATTTTCGTCAAAAACTTGAGGAGAACGAACCCGACGAATTCGGGAGTTTCGTGGCCGAAGTGCTTGTGAATCTGTTGCTGCGGATTGGTCGGAATGAAGAGGCCCTCGAAATCGCCAGCAAGTATCTGGTCAATGTCGACGAGCGGCAGCTGACGTGCCCGGGAGTCGTCGAACTCTGCGAACGAACCGGAAATTACAAACGGCTTGCGGAACTGGCTCGCGAGCACGAGAACGCCGTTCACTTCTTGGCCGGGCTCATCGCCCAAAAGCACAAACCGGCGAAGGTCTAACTTTGGGCCGTTGACGAGGAACGTATGACCGTTTCTGTAATCATTCCCGCCCTGAACGAAGCCGGATGCATTGTCGACACAGTCCGGAGCATTCGTGCCCAAAGTCCCCACGAAATTATCGTCGTCGATGGCGGGAGTGACGACGGAACGTCCGAACTGGCTGCCGAAGCCGATCTCGTCCTGACCTCGCCCCGAGGACGGGCCAATCAGATGAACCTTGGGGCCAAGCACGCGACCGGCTCGACCTTCCTTTTTCTACACGCCGATTGCACGTTGCAGACCGGAGCGATCGAAGCCGCCGAACGAGTCCTAATGCGTTCGTCCGGCAAAATCGTGGCCGGTTGCTTCCAGATGCACGTTCCCGAACCGGGATTGTTATATCGCTCGATCGACGGATTCGCGACGATACGGGTCCGACTCACGGGTTTGGCCTACGGAGACCAGGGCCTTTTTCTTCGCAAAGATACGTTCGACCGAGTCGGTGGATTCCCGCCGCTGCATCTCATGGAAGACATGTTCATCTGCAAGCGGCTCAGGGACCTCGGACAGATTCTTGTGTTGCCGCACAAGATTTATGTCTCCGCCCGACGTTGGCAACGGATGGGATTGATCCAACAAACCCTGCGGAACTGGACCCTCACGGCCTTGACGGCGATGGGCGTTCATCCGAACCGATTGGCCAAATTCTACCCGGCGGTGAGGTGAAGGAGATTGAAGGTCTTGGAAAGGTGGGAGGACCTCTCACGCGAAGGCGAGAAGGAAAATTGATATCTGTCCTTTTTTGTCGTAGGTAACACGCGGCTCGCGTATACCCTGAAAATTCGCTCCAAACAAAGGTACACGCGAGCCGCGTGTTACCTACGACAAAAAACAAACTCTCAACCCTCAACCCTCAACTCTTTTCCGATGGCCCAATCAACTTTCCTTGCTACTAATAACAAGGAACATTCCTGTTTGTTTTTTTATGTCATCGCCATTGTGTTCGGTGTTGGGCTTCACCGCAGTCTTGCGGTGAGTCGTGGGCCCGGCATCGCGAACAGAACTTTCCAACAGAGAGGAACAACCTCATGCCTCGAATATTGTATTCGATGATGGGAATCGCCTTCCTGGCGCTCGCGGCATGTTCTCCGATGTCGCATGCCCAAGATTTGAAGTCCAAAGGTTTCATGTGGCAACTCCCCAACGAAAATTTGCGCCGTCCGTTTGCCCAACGTCGGCCCATCTTGTTCGTGGCCAAAGGGACGAACCCGCGGGAATGGTTGCAACTGAAGAGTTTCTGGAACGTCGGGTCCGAAGACGTCGTGGACCCTAAGACCGGCAAGCAAGTGACTCGTAAGATCGTCAAAATCAAGGTGCCATTGGGTTTGAACTCGGCTCCGAAAGTTCCGGTGGAAAACCCAATGACGGTCGACCGTTGGGCCCTGGGACGAAAACTCTACTTCGATCCGATCTTGTCGGTGGACAACAGCGTTTCGTGCGCCAGTTGCCACGACCCGGAGCGAGGTTGGACGGATCAAAGTAACGTATCGACGGGCGTTGGCGGGGCGAAAGGCGGCGTCAGCGCTCCCCCCGTTTTCAACAGTGCGTATAACGATTTGCAGTTCTGGGACGGACGAGCGATTTCTCTCGAAGACCAATCCCAAGGCCCCCCGGCGAACCCAATTGAGATGGCTGGCAAGGATCCCCACGCCTGGGAATCGGTCGTCCGACGAATCCGAAAACAGCCTGCTTATGTCAAGATGTTCAAACTGGCCTACGGCACCGAGCCGACCCGTGATGCCGTCGCGAAGGCCATCGCGACGTTTGAGCGAACGGTCCTTCTCGGCAATTCTGTCTACGACCGTGGTCCCGACGCACTTCGCGAACGTTATCTCAAGACCAAGGATGCGAGCATCAAGCTCGGTGCGGAAGACTACGAAGCAATCCTACGAAAGGCTCTCGAAGCCAAGGAAATGCCGATCCTGGAAGCCTTCGGGATAAAGGGCAACAAAGACGCCAAACGCATCCCCGAAATCGCCAAGAGCATCCACCGCGGGAAGGAACTTTTCTTCGGAAAAGCCCGATGTACCAAATGTCACGTTGGCGATAACTTCACCGACAACCAATTCCATAACCTGGGCGTTGGCGTCGTCGACGGGAAAGTTCCAGAGGACCAGAGGGGTCGCTTTGTTGCCGAACCGACAGGCCACAAGAACCCCCAGCACGTCGGAGCTTTCAAAACTCCCGGGCTTCGTGGGTTGCTGAGTACCGCCCCGTACATGCACGACGGGAGCGAGAAAACGCTCAAGGAAGTCGTGGAGTTCTACAACCGCGGTGGGAATGCGAACCGCTACCTCGATCCGGAGATGCGCGATCTCGATGCGGAGCGAAAGTATCTTGAGAACCCGAAAGCCTGGAAGGGCAAGGCGCCGCTGTTCGGTCCCGACAACGTTCCGGTCATCCCGCTCAAACTGAATCTGACCAAGCAGGAAGTCGAAGATGTGGTCATGTTCATGAAAGCTCTTCAGGGCACGCCGGTGGATTCGTCTGTGGCTGATCCGAATCGAATGCCGCCTCTCGCGCGGATCGCAAAGAAGTAAAGTGTGATTCCCTGCGGAGTTCTTGACGCAAGATCACAAGAATTGTGTCAAGAACTCCTGCAATTGTTCTTCTGGGTATAACACGAAAGAATAGTCCCTTTTGCGCAAGAGGGAATTCGCACGCATTTTTTCGCGGCACTTCTTTAATTCAACTCGCGTCGCTTCTTGTTGCTTTTCCAAATACTCGCTGAGTTGTTCAGTCAGTTTCCGGAGATCGAAGAATCGTCTTCGTCGTTCGCGTCGAGTTTGGCCTCGAGTTCCTATCAATTCTTCCTTCGCTTGAGCCAAGCGTTTGGCGTCTTCCGGGATCGTATCGAGTTCGTCGAGGTGTCGTTGGGGGTTGTGTTGTAACTCGCGGAGTCGGTGCCACAACTTGCGACTCTGCTCCGGCGTTGACGGATAACGGGGGAACGGCAACAAGACGGTGGCCGACAGGACCAAATATTGCGGCGGCTCGAGGCCATAGAATTGGCGGATGAGATTGTCCGTGAGATCGTCGTACTTGCCACCGCAGAGACCGAGGACGAAGAGGTCCGCCAAAAACACTCTCGCAAACTAGGTGTTCGTCAAAGCGAGACTTCGTACTTTTTTTACTTGCGAAAGCAAGACGA
>CAYYUU010000820.1:0-4233 GCA_964474955.1 uncultured Alcaligenaceae bacterium
AAATGGCCAACAACAAGGCCCCGTCGACAACCAAGAACTCAACCGACTTGCCCGTGATGGACACGTCAGTCCCGACGATCTGGTTTGGACCGAAGGGATGATCAGCTGGGCACGCGCTGGAGACACACTCGACGCCTTCCGGCCCGGACAAACCGGTGAGTCGGAACCTTCTGGATTGGACGCTGGCGACATCCTCGGATCGGGACGGAAAGACCCCGAACCCAGAGGTCGTAGCGGTCGTGGCCGCGATGATCGCGGTCGCGGAGGTCGCGGTCGTGATGACGAGGACCTGTTTGGCCCTGCCGGACAGGAAGAGACGGGCCGAAGAAGACGACGAAGAGATGACTACGACCGAGACGATGAGGGCGGCGGCAGAAGGCCCGAACGAGGGCGAAGGCGACGTACCGGTGAATACGAACGCGACTCCGGACGAGACCGAAGGCGAGGAGGACCGAGAGACGACGATTATGACCGAGGCCGTCGGGGTGGCCCCCGACGCCGAAGGCGTGCGGCCAAGGGTGGCAACGCCGGACTCGTGATCGGACTCGTCATAGGCGGCGTTGTCTTGTTGGGAATCATTGGAGTGATCATCGCCGCCGTCGTCAGCTCCGGCCCTTCGGGCAACCACGGAACGTTCGTGAACGCTGGATCGACCAAGACGGGCCGGTTGCGAAGCGGAGGAACGTACTATCGTGTGAACCTGAAGGGCGGAAAAGCGTATGCCTTCGACGTGAGGAGTTCGCAGCAGCAGGATACGAAGATCGAAATCCGAGACGAAAATGGGCGGTCTTTGCGGAAATCCTACGGCGGCCAAGGGACGGTCTTGAGTTGGAATTCTCGGCTCGTTTACGTCCCGACATCCAGCGGCACCTACCAGGTAGTCGTCCGCCCGCGATCGAGTCGAAATAGCGGTCCTTTTCGCTTCTCTGTCCATGAGTCCAAGACCATGACGGTGGGACAGTCTGTGCGAGACTCCTGGTTCAAAAGTGGAGAAATGCAACTTTATGAAATCCAACTGAGCCAAAACAAGCTCTACACCATGGATCTCAACGCGGCCGGATGGGATCCCCACCTCTTTCTCTACGACAGCCAAGGAAACCAAATTCGCGAGAACGACGACATCCGAAAGGGCATCTTCGACTCGCAAATTGTCTATCGTCCCGTGCGGAGCGGGAAATACTACCTCGGCGTGACGACGTTCGCGGACAAAGGAGGTGGGACCTTTACCTTGAGCGTACGCGATTCCAATGGGCCGATCTAAGTTGGTGGCCCTGGTCCCGGCCCCGGTCCTGCTCCCGCCTCTAAACGCATCACGATCATTGGTAATTTCTATACCCGGACTGACAATCTCCAGAACAATAGCTCCGATTCGTTCCTGGTGAGTTTACGCACGGGGCGAACGTACACGATCGAGATGAAAAAGAATGGCAATCTCATCGACCCAGTCGTGGACCTGTATGACAACGGCGGGCGCAAGGTTGCGCATAACGACGACGGCGGGATCGGCCAGGATGCCAAGCTGATTTACTTCTGCCAACGCAGCGGAAGCTACCGCCTTGTGTGCCGCGAGTACCGCAGACGCGGCGGGTCCTACCGACTCGAAATTCGCGTGAAATGAGCCGCGGCTGGATCGCTGGCAAAACGACGAAATCATCCGAAGTTGAATCGTGGGGCAGACTTGTAACCTATCCCACGATTCGACCAAAGTCTTCGACGATGTGGAAAACTGAATTTCTACAAAGAATCAACACCCATTGAGTCAGCCGCCCCGAAAGGGCTCGTTTGCATTTTGAGGAAGCGCACGACTTCCAGGAGGACAGCCCATGGCCGACGTTTGGTACTACACGCGAAATGGCCAACAACAAGGCCCCGTCGACAACCAAGAACTCAACCGACTTGCCCGTGATGGACACGTCAGTCCCGACGATCTGGTTTGGACCGAAGGGATGATCAGCTGGGCACGCGCTGGAGACACACTCGACGCCTTCCGGCCCGGACAAACCGGTGAGTCGGAACCTTCTGGATTGGACGCTGGCGACATCCTCGGATCGGGGGAGAAAGAACCCAGACCCAGAGATCCATACGGAGAACCCGAATTAGACCGTGGCCAAGAGGGGCGCGGACGAGGAGATCGCGGTCGCGGTCGTAATGACGACGACCTGTTCGGCCCTGCCGGACACGAAGAGACGGGCCGAAGAAGACGACGAGGCGGGGAAGATCGAGACTACGACCGCGGGGGTCGGAGACCCGAACGAGGCCGTGGTCGGCGCGACGACTACGACCGAGACTACGACCGCAGCAGAAGGCGCAGGGGACCGAGAGACGATTACGGTCGTGGCCGTCGCGGTGGTCCTCGAAGTCGGCGGCGTCCGCCCAAACGCGGCAACGGTGGGCTCGTCGTCGGCCTCGTCATTGGGGGCGTTGTCTTACTTGCGATCGTCGGCTTGATCATAATCGGCATCGTGAGTTCCAGTTCCTCGGGGGCGGGAAGAGGTACGCTGGTCACTTCCGGCAGGACCCAGAAGGGGCGTCTCCGAAGCCGAAGTAAGTCGTACTATCGCGTGAAACTGAGCAGCGGAAAGGCATACGTTTTTGACGTGACCAGTTCGGGGATGGACACGAAGATCGAACTGCGTGACGAAAGTGGACGGTCGGTCCGGAATGCCTCGAGCGGGCAAGGGACGACCATTGCTTGGAACACTCGCCTCGTTTACGTCCCTAGATCCAGCGGCACCTACCAAGTGGTCATCCGCCCGCGGAACAGCTGGGACAGTGGCCCCTTCCGATTCACCTTCCGCGAGGCAACCCCTATGACTGTCGGCCAGACAGTGGCTCACCGGTTGCCCGATGGCGACGAAATGATGCTCTACGAAGTCAACCTGAAAAGAAACGACACCTACACTATCGACCTCAAGGGAGAAAGGTTTGGTTGGGACACCCACCTCTTTCTCTACGACGACCAAGGGAATAAACTTCGCGACAATGACGACGGCAGGCCGGGGGTTCTCGACTCTTTCCTTTCCTATCGGCCGTTTCAAACGGGCAAGTACTACATCGGGGTCACCGCCTTCCGCCAGAAGATGGCGGGGAGCTTCACGTTGACGGTGAGCGGTTCGAATGTCCCGAAAAAAGTCGGAGGCCCGGCCCCTCAGCGTATCCGCATCTTTGGGAACCGCTACAGCCGGTTTGACAGCATTGGGAATAATCAACGAGACGCCTTTCTGGTAACTTTTCTGTCGGGCCGGACTTATACGATCGATATGAAAAGGAGTGGCAACGTCATCGATCCGTACTTGGATCTGTTTGATCCCAAAGGCATCCGCATCCAGAGCGACGCCAACGGTGGAGCGGGAATCCGAGACGCCAGAATCACTTATCGCTGCACCCGAACGGGAACCTATCGCATTGAGTGCAGTTCGACCAACCGGCTTGGGGGTGCTTACCGACTCGAAATTCGGGTAAACTGAATCGCGAACGGATCGCCTTGGTAGCTCAGGATTTTGACGGCCAAAATCAAGAATGTTGGAATCCGGTTGGATCGAATTCCATTTTTGGACCGTCCGATAGGTTCTCAAGCTGTCCGAGGGGCCTTGGCGAAAATAGTCAGAACGAGGAGTTATCACGTGGTCTGTTTGGGGCGTTGGACCGGAGGACAGGTTTTCAACCTGTCCTTTTTCTTTTGGACAGATCGCAAACCTGTCTTACGATCAACCATAGACTCCGACGGTCCGGAGAACTGAAATCCCACAAAGAATCGACACCCATTGAGCCTACCACCCGAACAGGCTCATTTGCATTTCGAGGAAGTGTACAACTTCCAGGAGGAGAGCCCGCCATGGCCGACGTCTGGTATTACACACAAAATGGCCAACAACAAGGCCCCGTCGACAACCAAGAACTCAACCGACTTGCCCGTGATGGACACGTCAGTCCCGACGATCTGGTTTGGACCGAAGGGATGATCAGCTGGGCACGCGCTGGAGACACACTCGACGCCTTCGGAGCTGGGCCCACCGGTGGAGCAGCGACTTCCGGAGCCCCGGCATCCGGAGGCGGTGCGCTCGACGCGAGTGACATTCTCGGGCCGGGGCAGAAAGAGCCCGAACCCAGAGATCCATACGGAGAACCCGAATCAGACCGTCGCCGAGAAGATCGCGGGCGAGAAGATCGCGGGCGTGATGACGACGACCTGTTCGGCCCTGCCGGACACGAAGAGACGGGCCGAAGAAGACG
>CAYYUU010000821.1:0-4231 GCA_964474955.1 uncultured Alcaligenaceae bacterium
AGCCGTAGAAGTGCCTGCCGAGGTTAGGAAACACCTCGTCTCGATCCAAAGGGATCGACTCGCCGGACACTCGGGAAAAGTGAAGTACCTGAGCTTCGGTCGAACGGACAATGAACTTGCTGCTGTGAGTTACTGCACCAATCCCAAGACAGGCCTCCGTGAAGCAGAGATTCGCCTTTGGGATGTGACCAAAGGTGAGATACAGAGATCGGTCACCTTGGGCGGAAAAAAGGCCAGCATCTCTTGCATCGGTCTCGCACCAGATCGGAAAATTTTCGCTTCCGCCAATCCCACCATTCTAAAGATTTGGGACGCTTCGAAGAAACCCCCGACTCCGATTCATCGCCGCCGGCTCACCGGGACCATCCATTCTCTCGAATTCAGCCCGAACGGGAAGATACTGGCTGCCGCAGGCGCAGACGGGATACTTTTATGGGAACACTCCAACGTAACCAAACCGCTGCACCTGGAGGATCACACCAAAGACGTCATGCATACGGCGTTTTCTCGTGACGGGAAAGTCTTGGCCAGCGCCTCCCTGGACCACACCGTCAAACTTTGGGACATCGACACAGGGAAGGTTTTGCAAAACCTAACCCACGACTCATCGGTCCGGAAGGTTATCTTTCATCCGAAGGGAACGCACGTCGTTAGCTGTACCGACGAAAACATCATTTACTTTTGGGATCTCAAACAGGCCAGGGCGAAGAAATTTGTTGGACACACCGACTCGGTCCAGAGCATAGCTTTCAGCCCCACAGGAAACCGAATCGCTAGTACCTCGGCGGACAGCACAATTCGAATTTGGGACGCCGAGACCGGAAAAGAAGTTCTGAATTTACGAGCGCCTGATTTGAGCGATGTCGTGTTCAGCCGGAGCGGAAAACAACTCGCCACCTGCCAGGGAACAGAGATTCGACTGTGGGGATACTGTAGTCAGAATCGGTAACGCTTTCGTCTCCAGCCGTGCGGCAGGTCCTCGGCAATGGGAGAAAGTATGGCAATCGATTCTCAAACGACACCATCCATGGGAACTGCATCATCGATCACATTTCGGGAGATCACTGAGGGGACTTCGGGTGTCGAGCACACGTTCACCGAGCGGACCACGGTCCTCATTGGCCGGGACAAGGAATGCCACATTCGTTTTCCGAGGACCCGCGAAAACCAAACGATCTCTCGCCACCATTGCCTCCTGAACATCAACCCTCCCCATGCCACCATCCGCGACCTGGGAAGCCGAACAGGCACCTACGTCAACGACCAATTGATCGGGAAACGTCATGCGGAGCTGTCCGCGGAGGATGCTCGCCAATTAAGTTTCCGGGAGCACGCATTGCAACATGGTGACAGACTCACGGTCGGGAATGTCACGCTCCGCGTGGTCGTCCAGGCCCCACCGACTTGTACGGTCTGTTCGCAAGAACTCAAGTACGTGGCAAAACGCCCTGGTCGGAGTTCGGGAACACCGATCGTTTGCGAGAGTTGTCAACTGAATCTTCACTCACAAGCGGCTACCCGTTCGCTACAACCGACGAGCTGTGCAAACTGTGGCCAACAACTTGCGGATCCGCTGTTTGGCTCACAAGACAAGCATTCTCTCTGCGAACGATGCCGCCAAGACCCACAGAACATTGCCAGGCAACTTCTCGAATTGGCGAAAACAGGAACGAGAGATTTCCTCAGCATTCAGGGCTACACGATTGAGCGTGAACTTGGTCGCGGCGGGATGGGTGCCGTCTACTTGGCTGTCCACGAACACACCGGAGAACGCCGGGCCCTCAAGGTCATGCTCCCCCAAGTAGCCGGAAGCCAACGAATGCGAGAATTGTTCTTCCGCGAAGTGAGCATCACCAAGGAGTTGGATCACCCCCACGTCGTCAAGCTCCACGACATGGGGTGCTCGGAAGGCACCTTCTTTTTTGCGATGGAATATTGCGAAATCGGAAGCCTGTCCGGTTGGCTCAAGCAGACCGGCAAACCGATGAAACTGGAGAAAGCTATTCCTCTCATTATCGGAGTCCTGAACGGGTTGGAATACGCCCACACGATGGAAGTACACAATGTCAAACTCGTCGATAACCAGACGGAGAAGGCTCGGGGCGTCGTTCATCGCGACATCAGCCCACACAACATCTTTATGGCCAAGTCTGGGAAAAAATTCGTCGCGAAAATTGGCGATTATGGCCTCGCCAAGGCATTCGACCTGGCCGGCTTAAGTGGCCTTTCCGTGGTCCACTCGACTGCCGGAAAGCCGACCTTCATGCCCCGTCAACAAGTCCTCCAATTCAAGTACTCCCTTCCCGAAGTCGACGTTTGGGCCACGGCAGCAACCCTCTATTACGTTCTCACGCTCAAACATCCCCGTAACTTCCAAGCCAACATGGATCCCTGGCAAGTCGTGTTGCAGACCGCACCCATTCCCATCCGACAACGAAAGCCCGACATTCCCCCTCGGCTCGCAGAGGTCATTGACACGGCCTTGATCGATAGCCCCGACATTGTGTTCAAAACGGCTTCCGGACTGCGAACCGCCTTGCTGGAAGCCGTGCGGTAACTCTTCTCGCCGTTTTCCCAAACAAGGAATCAGAGCACCGCGATCAACGCTTGGACTTCCTCTTTGGGGTCGATTTCTCCAGTCACTTCCCGAACCACCTCGGCAAGTAGAAACTCACGAAACCACTTTTGGGTTTGTCGTAACGCGTGCCGGACCTGGTCTCGCGACATTTGGTATTCTTGGCCGATTGCTTCTTGCGATCGTCGTTGATCCGCCGAGTGATTCGTCTGAAAGATTTCATACCAAGCCATGTGATCGTTCTCGGCGCAATACTCGCGTAGCTTCTGCGATGCCACGTCCACCAACATCAGCGCCCAACGCTTCATGAAAACGCTTTCGGGCGTTTCGTTTGACTCGGGCTCGAACGTTCGGTCCTGGTCGGTCAACAGACTTTCAATCGAACCGATTCGCGTTTCGAAGACTTGCTGGCGGGGTGAGCGAGTTGGCCCCTGGTCGGAAAGAAAACGAGTCACAAGCGTCAGCAGATAAGTCCGAAATCGACCACGGCCCGAATCGGCGTACTTGAGCCAGTCGCGAGAGAAGACGTTGAGAAAAAACTCCTGAGTGAGATCTTCGGCCTGGTGCACGGGATAGTTGCGGGCGCGCAGAAAGTAAAAGACAGGACGCCAGTATCGGCGGACGAACTGATCCTGGTTCGCGGCGGAGTCTGGGTGTTTGGCGTCCTGGACGGCGTGAATGAAGGTCCAAGCCGTCTGTGGAAACTCTCGTTTTCCCTCGGGAGAACTCTCGTTGTTCACCATCGGTGACACATACCCGTTGAAGATTGGAAAATTGTGTGTTTCGAAATTTTGTGGAAAGTTATCCCCACTTTATCAGAAACTCCCGAACACAGGTATGACCCAAGACAATTACACCCGATTGGGTCCACAGCTTTGGGGCAATCGACGGTCTGGATCTTCGACAGATGTTTTCGAAAGAACATCGGATGTCGCGTGTATGGTTCGTTCATTCTTCTCTCTAAGAGTCTGTCCGATAAGGAGGTAATCAGGCCGCTGTGCGATATTGATATTCGCTCTCCTATTGTTTCGGAGCTAACCGATTGAGCGAGAAATGAATTATGACTAACCGAATCACGGCTTGGGAAGATCGGACGGTCCTCTCTCTATCCAGACTCAACCGTCGATGCCGCTAGAGCCACGCGAAGGTACGCCCCACGAACCATCGTTTGGACAACAAACAGAAACCTTTTTGATCTTCAACTCGCCACGCGACTTTGACCTGAAAGTGACTATGTTCTTAGATCCACGTGGCCAACTCAGGATTGGGATACTTGTTGTCGCCCCAGACCTGATTCAGCCAAGGGAACTCTTCTCCGCTCAAGAGCTCCAGAACTAGCGGGGCCTTCGTGCCGTCATCGCAACTGGCCGCCGTCACCACGACGGCCAACAACAAACCGAGAGAATTCACGACGATATGGCGTTTGCGGCCATGGAATTTTTTGTAATTGTCCTACCCTCGGTCCTCTCCGCCTTCGCTCGTGGAGACACTTTGGGAATCATTGTAGCTGCTCTTGAGGTCTGGATTTCGACCACCCTGTTCTCGAACCTGGTCCCGAGGCGTTTGTTCGATTCGCTCCAACGTACCATCGTGCCGCCATTCATCGAAGTCTCCCCAGACGGTCTTCTTGGGCGGAGGATCCTTGGGCAAGTAGCG
>CAYYUU010000822.1:0-455 GCA_964474955.1 uncultured Alcaligenaceae bacterium
CAGGCTTGGCCTACGCGCACTGCGAAGGCGTTGTCCATCGGGACCTCAAGCCAGCCAATTTGCTGCTCGGTCCGAAAAGTGTTTTGAAGATTTCCGACTTTGGATTGGCCCGTCTATCTGCGGCGAACGAACATCCGGAGAAACAAACGACGAGCCATGAGACGATTCTCGGCACGGCGCTTTATATGGCCCCCGAACAGGCTTGGTCGCCAACGACTGCCGATGAGCGAGCCGATCTGTATAGTCTCGGTTGCATTTTCTATTTTCTCTTGACGGGCGAGCCACCTTATCGTGGCGAGACTGTTCTGGCCACGCTCACGGCTCATCGAGAACGCCCGATTCCGTCGATTGGTGAAGTCCGAGACGACTGCCCACCCGAGCTTGATGTAATCATTGGCAGTCTACTCGAGAATAAAACGCATGATAGAGTTACGTCGGCGGAAGATCTCTTGTCG
>CAYYUU010000822.1:465-936 GCA_964474955.1 uncultured Alcaligenaceae bacterium
GGCTTTGGTGGATTGGTGGAGTTGCCATGATGATGAGTCTTGCTGTCGTGTTCGCATTTGCCTGGTCGTTCCAGCCTCCCGAATCTGCTTCTCCCCTTGAGGAAAATTTGATAGCGAAAGGCGCGAAGGAAATTCCGAACGACGAGCCGAAAGCTCCCAAGTCCGCAGAAAAGCAAGAGGAGCCACCCACCGCGAAAGTAACGAATAGGCCGACCAAAGAATTTCCAGAGACTGCCAAAGTCGGCAGCATCGAACTTGTGTTGATCAAAGGAGGGAAGTTCGTGATGGGTGCAGGCAACCGTGATCCGGATGCACGTCCTGATGAATCGCCGTCGCATGAGGTCGAGATTTCGCAACCGTTCTATCTGTCGAAGTATGAAATTACGCAGGAAGTGTTCGCGAAGATCATGGGCAAGAATCCCAGTGCGTTCTCCAAGAACGGACGTTTTCGAGACAAAGTCAAAGGTATCA
>CAYYUU010000822.1:946-4228 GCA_964474955.1 uncultured Alcaligenaceae bacterium
GTGAGGTGGTTTATGGCAATTCAATTCTGCAATAAGCTCAGTGAGAAGCACAAGTTGAAGCCGTACTACGTGATCAAGAAGGACTCCGTTTCGGTCCGTGGCGGGAATGGATTTCGATTGCCCACGGAGGCCGAATGGGAGTATGCTTGCCGTGCTGCAACGAGGACGCGTTGGTCGTTTGGAAACAGTTCCAGCCTGCTTGGTGAACACGCGTGGTACGAGAAGAATTCGAAAGGGATGACGCATCCCGTCGGCAAGAAAAAGCCGAATCCATTCGGGCTCTATGATATGTACGGCAATGTTGCGGAATGGTGTTGGGACCGATACGGCGAACGGTCCTACGAAGTGAGTCCGGTGAGCGACCCGGCGGGGGCCGGTTTCGGAAAGACGAGAGTGTATCGCGGTGGTGCGTGGAATATGCGTCAGACCGAAACTCGCTCGTCTGCACGAATGCCGCTTGGGATGATTTATCGGAACCTCACACCGGTGGGTATTGGAATACGGGTGGCTCGAAATGCAGAATAGTTGAGGGTTGAGAATCTTTTTTGGGACGTTGTCCCAAGCTCTCAAATCGTCGTCCTTTCAGGACTCCGGACAAAGTCCCGAAGGGACGACAATATGACAGCGGCATGCGTTCCACGGCAGAGCCGTGGAACGAGAAGAAAAAAGTCGGTAGAGGGATGCGAAAACGTCTCCTTGTTTTTCTCGTCGTCGTCCTTTGGTATTGTTGTGAGCTGCTCCTTTGGATCGGACGACTTTGGTATCCGGATGTTTTCACGGGAGTAAAACTAACGCGATTCACGATATGGATTGCGTTGGCATATTACTTTCCGGCGCTTATGTTAATGCTTCGACTTGACCGAAGCGATTGGATAAACTCTCAGATCGAACGACTCGCCCTTATGTGTTGGACGTTGAGTTGGTTGGCCTATCTTGTTCACGTCGGAACGGCATTTCACTTTCACCATAACTGGTCTCACGATCACGCCTTTGCACATACTCAAGAGCAAAGTGGCTTCGGTGGTGGTATCTATGTGAACTATGTATTTACGATTCTCTGGACGTTCGATGTTCTTTGGTGGATGTTCTTTGGCACAAGCTATCGACGGCGGGCTCGGTGGATCGGATGGACGTTACATGCGTTCATGGTGTTTATCGTGGCGAACGCGACTATTGTTTTTGAAGATGGGCCGATTCGGTGGATGGGAGCAGTTGGGTTCGTATGGTTGGCGTGGATGTGGTATAACGCAGGAGAAAAGAATGTGGCAGGTTTCTCAGTGAGAAAGCAGTAGCGTAAGTTCACGTTACATATGTGCTTCTGGAGACTGGGAACGAGTCTTTGTTCTTGGGCGGTTTGCTCAGGCTACATTGAACTTGGCCTTCGGCCAAAAGACAAACCAGCAAAACGGACAAGCATCAATTCCGATTCCAACTGATCAACCCCCAACACGAGAAGCCCCATGAAACCAATTTACTCTTGGAGCCTGTCCGGGATCCTATCGCTTTTGATCGTCGCTCCTGTCTCGAGCCAAACACTCATCAAAACCTTTTCCGGACACGCCGGCGCGGTGGCTTGCGTTTGCGTAAGCTCAGATGGAAAGTACCTTGCTTCCGGTGGTTATGATCGGCGTATCAATCTTTGGGATCTCGAAAAGAGGCGATTCAAGACCAAACTGGGTCGCCAGAAGGGGTGGGTGACTGCTTTGTGTTTTAGTCGCGACAACAAGGTGATTGCATCGCTCGGTGATGACAAACGCCTGAACTTATGGGAAGTCGCGACCGGAAAACACCGAGCCACTTTCCAAACGCCTCTGGCGACGTCCTTGACGTTCGGTCTGGATAGTCGGACGGTTGTGTTGGGATGCATCGATGGAACTGTGAGATTCCGGGACCGAATCAGCGGTCAGATCAAGAAAACGCTGACGTCAAAAATTGACTCTTTGTATGCCACGCAAGTGAGCCCTGACGGGAAACTCTTGGCCGCGGCGGGAGCGTGGGCCGGAGAAATTTGTTTCTGGGACGCTGTCACGCAAAAGGCGAGAAAATCCCTCCGAAGATCTCAAGAGATTGTCACTTCGGTGAGTTTCAGTCCAGATGGCCTGTTCTTCGCTTCGACTGGGGTGAACTCTTACAAGACAAAGACGAAGCGTTCGCCCGGGGTCGTGAAGGTGTGGAACGTTCGAACGAGTCGGGCCATTTTCACTCGCAAGGTCCAAGGTCTGACGCTTGGAGTAGTCCAAATTAGCCCCAACGGAAAGCTCTTGGCGTGTGCTGGGGGTGAGCCCAACCTGGAACTCTGGAACCTCAAGACGGGCAAGACGAAGGCCACTCTCAAGGGGCAGATGGGACTGGTGACCGATGTCTGTTTCAGTCCGGACGGCACGCTCTTAGTGGCCGCGAATGACGAAGGGACGCTCCAACTTTGGGACGTCTCGAAGGTCAAGTGATCCGGGGCCGATTCACAACAAATTTTCGGGCTGGCGTCAAACATCCCTGGCAAGATAGGATACAAAACCTGATCGGTCTGCACCATCGAAGCGGCCATTGTGGCTTCTGAATGTATCGCATTTGCGTTCTTGACAAAAGACATTTGCAATGCCGCACCTTGTACCACATCGGGGAATCTCTTATACTTGCCTAAATGTGCTTGACGATTCCTGCTCGGTTGGTTGCAGTTGGGCCGGAGAAAGAGTTGATTGAACGACCTCGCATCCTTGTATTTGAGACATCCCAAGAATCGCCCGGTGAATTGTTCTCGCAGTGTCAATCGGATTACGAAATTGTCCGCGTGAATTCGATCACCGAGGGACTCGATCTGCTCGGGACTGAGCAGTTTAACGCTGTCATTGCGCACCCTCTGGACCTGGCCGTCTGGGAACGGGCCAACTCACTCATCCACTCCAATTACATTCTGCAATTGCTCGCCGACGGGATTGCTCTTGTCGACCACGACCTCCGGATTCGCTGGGCCAATGATTCGTTCGAGAAGCTGTGCGAAGGAGAAGTCGTCGGGCGAGGTTTCTACGAAGCGATTCATTCTCCCGAAATCTTGGGCCCCGATTACTGCCCATTCCATACCGGGTTGGCCGGTCGCTCGGTCGTGACGATCTTGCATCGCCGCCAGAATCAATATCTCCAGCTCCACGTCATTCCGGTGCCGGACCAGAGTGGCAAGATTCGTCATCTGTTGAGCCAAGTTCGCGACATCACCGACGACGTCCAACGACAACAGAAACTCGATGCGTTGCACCAGGCCGGGAAGGAACTCGCGGCTCTGCCGAC
>CAYYUU010000823.1:0-4226 GCA_964474955.1 uncultured Alcaligenaceae bacterium
CAAAGACCAATTCAACGACTCAGTCAAACATCTGTGTTTTCCAAGAAACTACTGAAAAAGCAACATTCCAAAGCAGTCCACCCTCCCATCTCTTTTGGCGGTTGGGAAGCTTCCGAAACCAGAGAAACTGTGAGGGAAGAATTGGACAACGGAAGATTCACGGCGTAAATTTCGAATGACTCCTCCCCTGAAAGGCAACGAAGCAATCCCCAAAGCCTCTTGCCGTTGACGACCCACCACAACCAAGATCCACGCTTGCAGTGGTGATCGACCTACCTACAAAATTTGCAATCCTTGCTCGCTTTGCTTCTCACAATCCTTTGGCGTGAAGGCTCGCACGATACGCCGCAAGCGGTTGTGGAAACCAAGGACTTAAACCGGGTCGCACAGCATCCCAAAGCTGAGTAATACGCACGCCGCCTTTCGGCCCGAGGGCGTCCTCGCCAACAGCGAGTTGCATTCTCTTCCACCAACCTCAATGGAATGTTGTTGATGGATTCCCCACGTGCCGCGGCAAACACGCGCCGCTTTTTGTTTTGTCCCAGGGATTTACCTTTGGGTGTCGTGATCTTTCGATGATCCCGTTCGAGTCCAACCAACGTTGTTTTGGCTCTGCCCAAGACTCGATGACCGCAGTAAAAGACTCGATGACCGCAGTAAAAACGCGACACCCAAAGGCAACACGCTCGAACCAATGACTTTTCCCGAGACCTCAGGGTCCGACCGAAACGAAGTTACTTGGTCGAGGGACAATGGAACATTCGCAGACAGAATGGCAGGGAATCTTTCTTATGACTACACCGAAGCGAGATGGCCAACTTACGGGTTGTCTGAGCCAAACTTCCACCTGCGTGGCGGAAATGGCCACGCGTCGCAAGCCCACGGACCGTGGGACGTCGGCTCAACATTCTTCCGGTCCAGATAGACACTCGGATAATTCTCCCGTAATTGCCCCAGGTGGGTTGGAACGGCGGGGCTACCAAATCATCAACGAAATTGCTCGGGGCGGTATGGGAGTGGTGTACCGCGTGTTGGATTTGAAGTTCCAACGTCTTTTGGCCCTGAAGTTGTTGCTGCCGGAGGTCGTCTCCGACGCGCGGACGGAGTTTCGGTTCCTCCGAGAAGCTCAGATCACCGGCCAACTCCAACACCCAGGCGTTCCACCCGTTCATGACCAGGGATATCTGGAAGGTCCTGGCCCTTACTTCACGATGAAGCTGATCGAAGGGGAAACTCTTTCGGATTTGCTCCAGAACCGTACCCATCCTGCCAGAGATTTACCTCGGTTCCTGGCAATCTTCGAACAGATTTGCCAGACCATTGGATATGCCCATTCTCAGGGAATCGTTCACCGCGACCTCAAGCCCTCGAACGTGATGGTCGGCGGGTTTGGAGAGGTCCAGGTGATGGATTGGGGACTCGCCAAAACCCTTCGCAAGCCTCACGACCAGGCGACCGCTCCGAATCGCGAAACGGACCCGGAGCCCAAACTTCCGGCGATCCCGAAGCCGGAGTCTCCGGAAGACCTTCGAACCACGGAAGTTTCGGAGACCAAAGGAAAGATTCTCGCGACCCCGCGAGGGGCGGGAGCGAACCTCGTCCAGGCGGCGCCGGACGATGAGACCGACGCACCGGCGGATCGTTCCGTGACGTACGTCGTCGAGAATGGGGCCGAGAAGAATGAAGGGACGCTGTTCGGGAGCGTTTGCGGAAGTCCGGCGTACATGGCCCCCGAGCAAGCCCGGGGTGCCATCGACGAAATTGACGAACGGACCGACGATTTTGGGTTGGGCGCCATCCTCTGTGTCATGCTCACCGGCAAGCCACCGTACGAAGGTTCCTCCGCCCTCGAGGTGAGCCACCGAGCGAAAGCCGGCGACTTGAGCGCAACTTTCGAAGAATTGGAACGCAGCCAAACGGATCCGGACCTCGTCGCGTTGGCGAAGAAATGTTTGGCCACGAACCAGAACGATAGGTTCCGCACCGCAGGAGAAGTTTCGGAAGCCGTCGAAGCCTACCAAATCCGTGTCCAGGAACGGATGCGGGAAACGGAACTTCGAACGGCGGCGGCGGAGGCCCGAGCCAACGCCGAACGAAGTCGCCGACGGATGTTACTTGCGTCGATGACGCTTCTGTGTTTCTTGATGGCCAGTCTCGGCGGAGTCATGGCCGTGTTCTTGAACCTACGGGAGGTTCGTCGCCAAGCCGAAGAGAGAAAACTCCGAGAAAACCAGCGTCTGGCTCTTGCGAAAGCCAAGATCGCCGAGGCCATTGAGGAAGGCCACCGGGTCGTTGATGACCTCATCACCCAACTCGGCCAGAACGAGAAGGCCTTTGAGGTTGTCCAGAATCCTGCCCCCTTCGTTCGTCGGATCGACGTGGCAACGGTGTGCTGGACGCGGGCTCGGGAACTACACGAAAATGCGAAAATCCCGATTGGCCAGGCGAGAAGGCGTCAACTCAGCGACCTCAAACGCAAGCTCGATGCCCTGCAAACGGCCATCGGGCACGCCATCGCGTTGAACCAGATACGGGAAGAACGATCGGCCTTGGCGGGTGGCAAGTTCAACCACCAGTTGGCATTGCGACAATACCAAGCGGAATTCCAAAAGGCCGGCTTCGACGTCCCTCATCAGGATCAGGGGCAAGTGGCCAAGCGCATCCGCCAATCACCCATTCGTGGCATTTGGGTAGACGCTTTGGGGGATTGGGCGCTGTTACTCTGGCACCAAGAAAACACAAGGCGTTCCTCAGCACGCGGCACACAGAACAAGCAAAAGCCAGCGAACCTGGCTCTCGTCCGATGCCTGGCCGTCGGGCCGGAAGAACCACCGGAAGGAGAGCGAATTGCAGCCGGTGGCGATGACGGGATTGGGGCCACGGTGGAACCGAGTTGCAAGCCAGAGCAGTTGCGGCGGAAGATCCTGGATTTGGCCCATAGGGTAGAAACGCATCCTGCCCGCAAAAAGCTCTACGATCAGAAACTCTGGGACGAACCAAAGCGGATTCGTCAGCTCGCGTTGGACTTGTTGAACAGTCCATCGGAGTTTGCGAAACTTCCGCCGCAAACGGTTGGTTTTGTAGGAGCCTTGCTGCGTCGGGCGGAGAAGGAACAGGCGAAGAAGTGGTTTCGAAAGGCGGCTCTTCAACATCCCCAGGATTTTTGGATCAACTGCAGTTTGGGGGGAACTTTGTTCCGCACGAGTCTGCCTCCTTCGCATCCAGAACTCGCAGAAGCACTGGCCGCCTTTCGGGGCGCTTTGGCTGTGCGTCCTCGGAGCCCTGCTGCCTGGAACAACATCGCAAGCGTTCTCTCGGGACAGGGAAAGTTGGAAGAGTCTGTGCAAGCTTACAATAAAGCCCTGGAGATCGATCCAAATTTCAAGATGGCGTTGTCGAACTTGGGAGTCGTCCTTCGCAAGCAAAAGAAATTCCAACAAGCCATCGGGATCTATCGCAAAGTCCTTAAGCTGGATCCAGAGTACGAGGAAGCGTGGCTGAACCTGGGCAACACCTTTTTGGCGCAGAAAAAGCTCGATGCGGCTGCGGGTGCTTACGAGAAAGCCCTTCGAGTCAATTCCAAGTATCAATCAGCGTTGTCGAACCTCGGAATCGTGTTCGCCATGCAAGGGAAACTCGAGGAGAGCGTCAAGTTCTTTCGCAAGGCGACCACAGCCGACCCTTGGTGCCCCATGGCTTGGTCGAACTTGGGCAATGCACTTCGATTGCAACGAAAGTTCGAGGAATCCATCGCGGCCTACAAGAGAGCCGTCTTGGTCGATCCGCAATTTGCTACAGGTTGGTCCAACCTCGGCAATGCTTACCTTTCCCAGAGGAATCTGGAAGACGCCATCCGGTCATATAGGAAAGCGGTCGAAGTCGATCCCCAACACAAACAGGCATGGTTGGGTTTGGGAATGGCTCTGCGAACCCGAGGCGAGACGGAGGAAGCGATGTCGGCTCTAAAGAAGGCAACTCAGTTGAGTCCCGGAAAGAAAGAGGCCTGGTTCTACCTCGCGGCCGTGTTGATGCAGAACAAGCAATTTGACAAAGCCGCTTGGGTTTATCGGAACACGCTCAAAATTGCTCCCCGGTGGAAGCAGGCCTGGTACAACCTGGGCCACGCCCACAGCTTCAAGAAGCAGTACGACGAGGAGATCGCCGCCTACGAGAAGGCGATCGGCCTGGACCCCAACTACTACAAGGCCCTGGCCAGCCTGTCGTAC
>CAYYUU010000824.1:0-4208 GCA_964474955.1 uncultured Alcaligenaceae bacterium
CCCGGCAGTAATGCCGGGTCCTCATTGAAGGGTCACTTCGCCGAGAAACAGCAGAGTTACGTGGAGGTTATCTTCCTCGACCCATTTGGCCTGTGCCCCTTGTTCGATGAGTGATTCGCGCAGCTTGATGATGCGGTTGCGGATGGTTTGGCCGGGGTGAATGGCAATAAACGTGCGGATGCGAGACATATCAGTTTATCAAAGGTTGAACTACGCGGAATAGTATATTGTTTGGCGTGGAAGCGACGCCAGACGTGAACTCATGATCGAGCTTCGCAACTCGTCGTGGAGTCGACATGAGTTATTCTATATTGTCGCACTCGTCTAGTGTGGGAGCAAGGCCGAATTATGCTGCCGCCTGATCGTCTCGGTCGGACAAATCGAGGTCGTCGAGTAGACTTTGGCGAATCTCGTTACTGAGCATGGCGCTTTGGTGCTCGTACCCGGCAAGGGCAATTTCGAGATACGCGGGCTCGGCGAAATTGGCAAGGTGAGCGCGACTTTGTCGGTCGCAATCGAACTGGAGCCACTGCGCCGCACCGATCCAGAGGTCTTCCGGTCGGTTCGTCACGACGCGACAGGGAAGAAATATCGTGCCGATCCGAAATCGAATGTTCGCGCTCGTGAGTGTTCTCCAACTTTCCAATTCTGCGATCAACTGAGCTTCATCGTCCGTCTCAATCGTCAAGACGGCCTGAAGATTGTTCTTGCCGGGCAGTAGCGTGTTGTACCAGTCCAATTCTTCTTGAAGCCGCGTCTTGTCCGACAACCGAGCGATGCGGATGATTTCGTGGACACGGAACCAGAGGGTTTGGCGGTTCTCGAATAAGATGGTGGCCTTAGGACCGACCCGGACTCGTCGATACCGATCAAGATACTTCCCCAAGGATTCGAAGAATTCGAGCCGCCGGGCGGCGTACTCTTGCAACGGTAACAAGTCGTTGAGCGTGAGTGGCAACATGTGTTTGTCATCCTTGACTTGAAAAGGCCTGAAGCAATTTTCCCGCTGGCGCTCTATGTCCCTCGCTCGCGCTTCGCGCTGGTGCCAAACCATCTTCCAACGGCGTCAGGCTAGCCCTTCTTCTTTCCGGCTTTCTTGCGTGATTGGCGTGAAGCGTCTGCTGGTGCTAACCACCAGAAATAAACGAACCCTGCGATGAGGGCCCCGACAATCGGTCCACCGATGAAAGCGAACATGTCGGCGAAGCGACTTGGTTGGCCGGATTCGTCGGGCAGTTCGAACAAAACCGTCCCGACCCATCGAGCCGGATTGGTGGCCGCTCCTGTCGAAGGGAACCCGACCATCACGCAAACGGACAATGCGAGGCCCGCCATTAGTGCGGCGATTCTGGCATCCATTGTGCGAGTCAAGGTGTCCGTCGGTTCGGGTTTCGGTTGGTCTTCGGTGCTTTCGGGCCAGTCGCCTTTACGCAAGAATGAACCGAAGATGGCGAAGACGAGGAAAAAGGTCAAGACGAGTTCCAAGCTCGCGCCCCCAAAAAGACTTGCCCAATTGATTTCTGGGTAGGCATTGGGATTTAGGTGCGGCGTGCCACAACGGGCTCCCGAAAGAATTGCTTCGGAAAATATGCCACGAATGCACAGTCCTGCGAGGAACGCGCCAACGAATTGGGCAGCGAGCAACACCAACGCTCGACGTGAATCGAGTCGTTGATAGACCCACAACATAATCGTGATCGCAGGATTGAGATATCCACCCGAGAGGTGCATCGTGACGGCGAGCATTACGGCATACGTGAAGCCCTGGACCAGAGCGATGCCCAAAAGCCCGGGTTGGTTACCGTAGAGCACCATCGTTCCGGGACTGCGGGGGGATTTTTTCGGCGAGCCTTTGTCTTTGGCGTTTTGCTTTTTCTTCCCTTCTCCGGTCGCTTTGGTTTGCTCTTTGCTCGGCGCGGCAGAACCCACCTGATCGGCGACCGGAGAAGTTTGGAAGTTGACACAGACTATCCCCGCGCTGAAGAAGACGACGACGAACATCGCCAACAACTCCACCCCAAACGCGTTTGCCAAAGTGGTCTTCATCGTGGGTTCCTGCTTGTGTTGTCCCGATGAGATCTGGACTCCGAAATCATGCCTGTTGCGGTATCTAATGGACTCGGGGGCGAGAGTCAAGGAGAGTCGATGGTGTCTGTGATTGAGACCAATGGTAGTCCCATGTGTCTTGGGACTTCGTCCCAAGCTAACAAACGGGCGTCCCTTCGGGACTTTGTCCGGAGTCCTGAAAGGACAACGTTTTGATAGTACTTGGGACAACGTCCCAAGTACAGAAACATTACCCCTCGAACGGAATCACTCGCTGCACATCAAACGATATATATGGCTCCACATTTCGCGAGGCCGCAATGGATACTACATGATCCGAACTCACTGATTCATCCATATAGAATGTCCAACGTGATAGTTCTTCGGAGAGACAATCTTCGACACAGAATTCCGGCGATTGCCCCGGTTGGAGCCGAAACCAAAAATCATCGAGTCCCCGAGATAATCCGGCACCGAGGGCTTTGATATAACTTTCCTTGAGCGTCCATATTTTCAAGAACTCGCGGTTGACGTCGGACTCCGGGATTTCGTTGAGATAATTCTGCTCGAACGGAGCAAAGTATCGGTGGGCCAGTGCGGGGTTGATCTGCCGCGATAAACATTCGGCGTCAATCCCTACTTCCTGTCGGCCAAGAGCACAAGCGACAAGACCCCGAGTGTGTGTCAAATTGAAGTACAAAGCCTGTGAGATGTGGGGACCAGAGAGCTTTGGTTTGCCACGATCACCCACGGCGAATTCCCAGCGTTCGGGTGCGACCGATACGACTTGCGATAACGCCCATCGTAACAAACCGTGAGCCACCAAGTATTGATCCCGGTCGTGTTCGAATCGAAATCGTTCGCGTCGTTGGACTTCGTCTGGAGACAGCACTACCGCACATCGTTGGCGGACAGAACTAGGGACATCGTCGAGGACACAGACGAACACGCGAACGACATCGGGGCGTAATTCGACCGGGCCAGCATTGGCGGTCATTGTTTGCTCGCTTCCTCGTAGGCCTGGCGAAAGTTTTCCATCCTGGCGCGGTTCACTCCCAAATCAGAATGGCCGACGCGAGACGCCGACCGGAAGTGAATCTTTTTTGCCTCGTCGTCCACGTATATCTCGACATCGTCGACGAACCGGAAGATCCTGCTCGTCCATTCGGCGTGAATGTAGTTCTCCTTCTCGGTAATAATCTTGGTCCTTGGGAGTTTGGCCAGAGCTTTTTTGATCCGAGTCATGGCTTCTTCAGTGCTGCCGTCCAATGGAATCGGGTCCATGTGATGCTCGTTGTCGTCCACGTGCTGTGTACAGACGCAGTTGGGCGAACTCGGACACGGACGGAGTTTCCCATCGGTCACGCCGAGATCCTCTGGCCGAGAAGCCATCGCACTCCGGACGGCGAGGAATCCAAATGGTAACAGACACACGACAAGGATGCTAAGGAAGATATACATGGTGCGTTTTCGAGATGGTTTCGAGGGTTCGCTCATCGTTAGGGCTCGCAGTTGGTTTTCAGGAAGGCGTATCTTGTGGTTCATTCATAGCGGCTTTGGCGAGTTGAGCCAATGGCGCTGAGTACTTGATCACGTCGAAAGTTTCTTTTCGCGGAGCGAAGAGCAACTTGCTCAAGGGCATCACTACACGACACTTGTTGCTTCACCAAGATTGCTTCGTTGTCTTGCCGCTGAGTTGACGTGTGTATAGGTTTTCAGAATACGCAAATACATGTAATGAACAGTCGATCCCTACCCTTGTTATCAGGAGAACTCGAGATGGATAGCGCCGTAAAAGAAGCCCTTGGGAAAGCATTGTTCGAGGGAGGGGAAATGCTCGGGAAAAAGGCATTCCTTCCCGGCGGAAAATCCGGGAAGACGGTGTTGGAGCAGTTGACCGAGTCGGGCTACGTCGACGAGCCGAAGAAGAATAAATTTTCGGTCACGAGTGAGGGAAGAAAGGCCTGGGAAGAGGAAGCACCAGAGGCCGAAAAACGGGAACTGCAAAAGCAAGAGGAGAAGGCCAAGCAAGAGGCGTTGGTGTCGTGTTTGGAGGTCGTGGAGAAGAAAGCGAAAGAAGGCAAAAAGCTCGCGAAGGGCGACCTGACCAAGCATCAGGCTGCGATCGATTCGGCCTTGGAACAACAACTCATCGAAAAGGT
>CAYYUU010000825.1:0-4191 GCA_964474955.1 uncultured Alcaligenaceae bacterium
GTGATTGAGGATTCCGCAGGCCGCTGCGTACGCCAACGTCAATCAGACCAAAATTATATTGTAAGCGACTCGCAGTTTCTCCCACGCAAGGAACACTTCTGTTGCCGTGACGTCTTGTCGGGCGAAATCCACGTTGCGGAGTTTCTGTTGGGGGTTGTTCTTTGAGGTGCGAGTTGGTGAGGGCAGAAATGAGCCATCGTTGCTGATCGCCTCAGTGCGTTTCGGCTTGAGTGAGGTGGTTTTTGGCATGACGAGACCGTCCCTCGAAAAACCTCACTGTGGAGGAAGTCCGTCCAGAAAAAAAGGCAACGTTTCCGAGCGAACGTTGCCTCGAATCTCGCAAGCGAATTGATGAACTTCCTACGCGATTGCTGGTTCGCGGAAGCCCGTCTTGAGTCCTTCGGGCAAGTTCTGCTTGGCGATCTCAACGAGTTTCGTGAATGTCTCAGGATCGTGGATCGCAATTTCCGAGAGCATCTTGCGGTTGAGGACGATGTTCGCTTCCATGAGGCCGCGGATCATTTGGCTGTAGCGAATGCCTCGCATCCGGCACGCGGCGTTGATCCGGCAAATCCACAGTTTTCGGAATTCGCGCTTACGGACGCGGCGGTCCCGGTAGGCGAAACATCGTGCCCGCAGCAACGTCACGACGGCTTGCTTGTAGAGGTTATGGCGACTCAGGCGGAAGCCCTTGGTGAGCTTTCGCAGTCGTTTTCGACGCCGCTTTGTCGCCTTTCCCGGACGTGCCCGGACCATATGATGTTCTCCTTTGGTGTGCTCTTTGAGGGGATCGACCTTAGCGTTCGGTCAACACCTGGACGTATTTCTTGGAAATGGCATTGTCGGTGACGGATGGTTGCCGCAAGGAAGCCTTGAAGGAACCGGACATATGGCTGTTCAAGTGCCGGAGTCCTTGCTTTCGCCGCTTGAGTTTCTTGCGACCGGTCACCTTGAACCGCTTCCGCGAACCTTTGTGACCTTTCATTTTGGCGGACATGATGGCCTCGTTATTGGCTAAGTGTGTTTCTATCGCCGGTTCCCGTCTCCGGAGAACGCTCAACAAGAATAAAGAGGGTTTTGGCTCCGTTTTCCGCGGGCTTACGCCGCGTGGCTCGAATCTGCCGCCGCTCCACGGCTCAAAAATAAAGGCAACAAAACGCAGCCCAAACCCACAACAAAACGAAAAGACCCCTGATATCGATCAGGGATCTTGGTTATTGCATTGAAGTAGAATGAAATTATAGACGACTCTTGCCGGAGTGGGTAGGGGCAATTCCAAAACGGGCGAGAATCACGCCGTTCGGGGCTATTGGGGAATCACCAACAGAAATACAGTCTCGCGGAAGGCAAAGTTTGTCCGTGGTTGGCTTCGTTACTTCGGAGCGAGAACGGCAGACATCCGCTTTCCTTCCATCGAGGGTGGTCTTTCGACCTTGGCCAAATCCTCTAGCTTCTCCAAGACGTCGGCCATGATTCGTTTACCTTCGTCGATGTGCTGGAGTTCGCGGCCTCGAAACAGGACATAGACTTGGACCTTGTCCTTGTGTTCGAGGAACTTGCGGGCCTGGTTGACCTTGGTGTCGATGTCGTGCTCGCCCGTTTTGGGGCGGAGCCGAATTTCCTTCACCTTCTGGGCCTTTTGTGGCTTTTTCTTGACGGATTGTTGGTACTTGAACTTCCCATAATCCATGATTTTGCAGACCGGCGGTCGCTCCTGCGGAGCCACCTCCACTAAATCTAGATCTGCTTCCCGAGCCAAGTCGAGTGCTTGATTCGTTGGAACAACGCCAAGTTGTTCGCCGTTCGCTCCGATCAAACGGACCGGGCTAATCCGAATCTGTTCGTTGACCCGCTGCTGGTTTTGAGTGTTTTCTGCGTTGCGATCAAATCCCCGAGGCCTTGCCAAGAACTTCATCTCCTTGAAAGAGGTTTGAGGATTGCCTTTGACCTGCTAGTCGGTCTTCCGCACGTTTATGAAATGGATGAACGGAATGGAAAGACAATATCCCCTCGATTGATAGTAACCAGTTAGACCCAATTCGCGAGCCAAAGGTTCAAAAATTTCTCACTATCTAATCTCGTACCTATACTATTGACCCATCCCCGAGTCAATGCAATTCCTTTTTTTGGAGCAATCCGAGATTCCCGAGTTTGAGGCTTCTCGCGTAGGAAAGATTGACCCCGGAAAAAATGCCTCGTCCTTTTTTTCGAGAGTGGGTACGATGGGAGGTGGAATTAAGCTGCTCAGAAAGTAGCGATTATTTCAAAAATTCAAGCCCGTGAATCATTCCGCTCGGACTCTGGGAAATTTTGTTTGAATCCGGGCAGAATGTCGGTCGGTGCCCGTCAATCCGACGAGTCGTGAATTCGCGGGATCCATTGCGAGAGGAGATTGGGGCAATGAGATATGGAATTGGGCTGGCCTGGCTCTTGGCCACAAGTGTTTCCATTGCTGCGGCGACGGACGACAAGAAGGCCCTCGAAAAAGCCGACGTCCACCTCCTCGAGACGGCCAAATTTCCCTCGACAGACACCAAGTATCTCATCGATTTCGTCCAGAAACGAACGATGACCGAACACGAGAAAATCGAAATTGGGGCGACCATCCAACAGCTTGGCTCGGATTCGTTTCGGGCCAGAACGGTCGCCACGCGCAAGCTCATTTCGCGGGGGCCGGTCGTCTGTGAGTTGCTTAAGGAAGCCCAGGGCCATTCGGATTTGGAAGTTGCGAACCGGGCCAAAAAATGTTTGGAGGCGATTAACGAAAAGCGATATCCCTGTCACGTTCCCGGCACCGTTGTCCGCCTTCTCGGTCGTCGAGCTCCGGTCGGAGCTGCAAAACCCTTGCTGCATCACGTTCCGCACGCCGAAAATCTCGACGTCATCCAGGAGACCAAGACGGCCCTTGTTTCGATCGCGAAGAAGCACGCCAAAGCCCGTGAGGTCCTCCGCAAAGGACTGCAACATCACGACCCCAAAATCCGAGCGATGGCTGGATTTGCTTACGTGCTCGCGAGCCCAAACCGCGATGCCAAAATCGTTGCGAAGCTCCGCAAGGATGCCTCCCCTGTGGTTCGGGTGGAACTCGGCAAAGCGTTGGCATACGTCGGTGATGGCTCGGGCGTGGCGACCATCATTCAGACGTTCCCCGAGCTAAACGATCTCGAAGCCTTGCGTGCCGAAGATTGGCTTCACAAGGTCGGCCAAAGGCACAACCCACCGACTCTGTACGTCGGGAAAACGACGAAAGAAAAAACAGCCGCCCAAAAGGCCTGGATGACATGGTGGGAAAATAATCAGAAGAAAGTGTCGTTAGCGAACTTGACACTTCCGGCCTCCACCCGAGGCCCGACTGTGATGATCTTCCTGGACGTGAACACTCTCCAAGAAGTCGGCCCCGGTGATCGGGAACGTTGGAACTTGGACAAACTCGACTTCCCGCTCGACGTCCAGCTCTTGAAAAACGGGCGTGTGCTTCTTGCGGAATACGAGGCCGCGAACGTCGTCGAGCGCGATCGATCCGGTAAGGTCGTCTGGAAACAACCGGTCAACCGTCCCATCGCGGCCCAGCGACTGGCCAACGGCAACACGTTCATCGTCACGGACACGACGTTGTACGAATTTACCTCGAACAACGAATCGACCGGATTCCAGTTCTCCTTTGAAAACCAAGAACGAATTTTGAAGGCCACAAAACGCCCGAGCGGCGACATCATCTGCCTGACGGACCGAGCCCGAGTCGTTCGTTTGGAGTCTTCGGGGCGAACAGCCCGAGAGCGAACCAGCTACGCCGTAAAACACAGCAAGCAGTTGTTCGGCGGCAAGCTCTACTTCACACCAGCTGGTCGCGTCCTCATTCCGCACAACGCCGAGAACAAAGTCATTGAATACGATGACAAAGGAAAGCCCGTTTGGGAGCTGGAGATCGAACAACCCATTGCCGCCGTCCGCTTGCCCAACGGGAACACGCTCGTGACGACAATGACCCAGAATCGCACGCTCGAAGTCGACCGAGCCGGCAACCCAGTGTGGGAATTCAAACATCCGACCAGTCGGGTGACTCGCGCGCTACGTCGCTGATCGAGACGAGATGAAAAAGATTGCCGAAAAACCGTGCATCGTCCTTGGACGATGCACGTTGGTCGTGTATTAAAATATTTTGATTGAAAGATTGAGCGGAAGTGGCGGATT
>CAYYUU010000826.1:0-4188 GCA_964474955.1 uncultured Alcaligenaceae bacterium
GGGCGAGACGAGAGCGAGTTCTGAACCCTCGCCCAGGAATTGATCGGATTTCTTCCGTGAACTTCACCCCGGTGAATCGTTATACTATAGGTGTTTTAGGTTGAACTGACCCGATATTTCCCAAATCAAATGAACTTGCGGAGCATTCCGAATGGCATACCGACTCTCCCTCGCAATCCTTCTCTCCCTCTTCGTAGTGGGCGCATGGACTCCTGAAGCAGACGCCCAACGCGGTCGTGATCGGGGACGCGATCGTGATGACAAACGTTCGCGAGTCGACCGCTTTTGGGATTACATGTCAAAGGGCAAGAGCACGATTGACGTGGACCGATTGCGTCGATGGGGGTACATGGACGAGTTTAAAAAGAAAACCGGATTCTCCGGCAAGACGATGACCAAATCCCAGTTCAAGCGGTATTACGAATTTCGCAAAAAGGCCGAATACAAAAAGAACGTCGAACGCGGCAAGCGAGAAGCCGCGAGTTATTTCAAACGCAGGGACGACAACAACGACGGACAGCTCGACCAGAAGGAAATGTCCGACACGCTGCGACGATACTACAAACGCTTCGACAAGAACAACGACGGGAGGATCAACGCCAAAGAGGCCGAAGCCTACATCATCGCGTACCGAACGCGGACACTTTGGAACCGTAACAACAGCAACAGCAACTCCAAAAAAACGAGTGCGAAGGGAAGCGTCCAACGCATCATCATCGACGTCCTCGATGGCAACCGCCCGATCGTATTCGCGTTCGGCAAGCTCCCCCAAGACACGCCCGACTGGTTTACCGACAATGACAACGACAAGGATGGACAGGTCGGGCTCTACGAATGGCGAAAGAGCGGAAAATCGATTGCCGAGTTTTTGAAGATCGACTCGAACCAGGATGGATTCATCTCGCCCGACGAAATGGTCCGACACCAGGAACGCCTCGCCCGAGCAGCCGAAACGCCGAGTGTGGGCTCCTCTTCGGGATCGAGCCGTAGAGGGTATGGACGATAAAGCCTGCGGGGCTTTGTGTTGGAATTGTAGGTGTGTGGGACAGGATCGGAGTCTGCGTCAGTGGGAACAAGAGCCACCGACGCAGACTCCGATCCTGTCCTTTTTTCGTTGGTCGAAAAAATCTCGATGAATGCGGCAACTCGGCCAACGAAGATATTCTTGCGACGAATTGTTGGTGGGCCAGTTCTGTTTTATACTAACTCGCAGCACGACTTCAAAAAGACCATTTGGGGTGTTGGCCTTTCCTCGGGCAATCAGCACATAAAGGACTCGGAACGACCATGGCAAGTATTTTCAAATCGATTTCGAACTGGTTCCGTGGCAAAAAAGATCAAGCCGCGGAGGCTCTGTCGGACCCGATTCGCGACGGGAAATTCGCCATCGAAGATAGCGAGAAACGAGTGAGACAATTTCAATCGAAGGTTGCCAAGTTCATCGCCGTCAACAAACAGCTCGAACGCGAGATCGACACCCAACAACGGGAAGTCGATAAGTGGATGACGATCGCCAAGAAGGCTGCCGCCGCCGGCGACGAAGCGGACGTGACGCAGGCCATTGAGGCCAAACAACGCGCCGAGCAAGTTTTGCAAGAAAAGCAAAAGCAATATCAGCGTAACGAGCAAATCATCGAACAACTCCGCAAGCAAGTCCAAACGGCCATCGCCAAGGTCGCCAAGGCCAAGTCGAATTACTCGCAGCTCGTCGCTCGTCACGAGGGAGCCCAAGTGCGCAAGGAACTCGCCGACGCGGCCAACGACTTTGGGAGCGAAGGCCCACTCGCCGAACTCGATGACCTCCAAAAGGCCGTCGATCAAGAAGAGACCGAGGCCGAAGCCCTCGAAGAAATGGCGACCGTTTCCGCCGGACCGACAAGCTTGGAAGAAAAATATAACACCGCTTCGAGCAGTAGTGTCAAAGACGAAGTGGCGATTCTCATGGCCCAAGCGAAGAAGTGAGGAAGTAGGGAGTAGGGAACAGGGAACAGAAAGACAGGATCTCACGCGAAGCAGCGAAGAAAGAAAAGAGAAAAACCAACCAGGGATCACACAGATAAAAACGGATAAAAACAAATCTGTGGTATCCGCGATATCCGTGGTTTTCTCTTGTTTCTTGTCTCTTGTCTCTTGTCTCTTTGGCTTGCGGTCTGGGAAAAGAGGATGGCCTCGAAGAAAATGGAAAACTTGCGGAGAAGGGAAACGAACGAAAAGGTTATTGCTCCGAGTCGTGCGTCGGCGATAGCTCCAGCGTCCATCCTCTCGCCTTGGCCTGGTTAGGCGTGGGGACTGGCTCGCTGTGGAAGGGGACTCGGAACGGAGGCCGTCGCGGAAACATTTCGGACGCGACAACGCAATTCCGGCCTTGTTGTTTTGCCTGGTACAAACACTCGTCGGCCTGTTTCAATAAATCGTCAGCCGTGACTTGTTGGCCTAGAAAATACGTCGTGACCCCGGCGCTGATCGTCACCCGAAAGCGGCCGTCGCTGCCTTCGAATGGTCGCTGCTCGATCGCCATTCGCATTCGCTCGGCGACGTCGACGGCTTGGTGCGTGGTCGTTTCGGGCAACACAACGGCGAACTCCTCACCCCCACAGCGGGCCAACAATTCGTCGGTCCGGACGACCGTGCGGAGTCGGCGTGCGATTTCTTGGAGCGTGTGATCTCCGACGAGGTGGCCATAAGAATCGTTGATCTGTTTGAAGTGGTCCGCGTCCAACAAGATGACGCTCAAAGCTCGGTCGTGGCGTATGGCTCGCGACAACTCCCGCGTGAGCCCGTCGAGCAAAGCACGCTTGTTCGCAACCTTCGTCAGCCCATCGATGGTACTCAGTTGGTAGAGTTCCTCGTGGTATTCGGCTTCCAAGTTGTCGGCGCACAAATAACGATAGATGTAACTGCCGATCTGGATCGAGTCGCCATCTTCCAGTCGTTTCTCGTTGATCTGGATTTCGTTGACGAACGTTCCGTTGGTGCTGCCCAAGTCCACGACTTCGTAACTATCTTCGAATGGTTGGACGCAGGCGTGTTGGCGAGAAACGGACGTGTCGGTGATGACCAAATCGCAGGAGTTCTTGCGGCCGAGCACGAGCGGCGCGGAATCGAGCAAGAATTTCCGGCCAAGGTCGGGGCCTTTGGGGTAAATCTGGACCAGACAGGCTTTGGACTTGATGAGTCGACGCAGCGGGACCTTGCCGACGAACGACGTCGCGGCCTCGTCGATTTCGGTATCTTCTTCGAAGTGAGCTGGTTGGGTTTGGTGGCCGAGTCGGGCGATCTCGTCGTGGGAGATTAGCTGCTGCCATTCCAAACCGATAACGTAGGTCCCGTCGTCGTTCGGAACGCTCCAGACCACTCGCCCCGAACGAATCACCGAAATGGCTCGCGAGGGGTCTTTGAGTTCGACGCGTAACTGATGTCCGACGGGCCACGAACGTGGCACTATGAGCCGTATGCCAGACTGCGAAAACTCCAGCATGGACAATGCAAAGTTTTGCTCGCTGTCGGTCGCTTCCGGATCACGACACACAAACAGTACGCCAGCTTGCGGGCGTTTGCGTGCAAAACGCCGACGGGATTGCTCTGGCATCAAATTGGATGACATCTTTGTACCTCCACGCAAATGTAGATTACAAACATCCACAATGCTGAAAATTTCCCAAGAAAGTGTTATCGTCCGCGAGTCAACTGTTGGTCCGAAAATACTTCGGAACGACACTCCGAGGACTCCCCGAAAGACAATCCGAGGGCGGACTTGGCCAACTCTGCAATGGAGGAAGCCTTCCGGCGACCAGAAGTTGCTTTTCTCGCGTGCAGGCACTTTGCTTTGCAGGCTTCGCCTGCGTGCGAAAAGATTTCAAAGACAAAGAACTTTTCGCGGAGCGAAAAGCAACTTTCCAAAATGCGACAATTATTCATCCGGGCGCCCACGCGAAAGGCGACTCTGTATAATCCCAGATAGCTATTCCAGAATCCTATCCCGCTTGGAAAACCGATATCATGCACGAACCATCGCTTCAATTTCTCAAACGCCTTCTTGATACCCCGAGCCCGTCGGGCTTCGAACGACCCATCCAGGACGTCGTCCGATCCTGGGCCGAGCCCCTGGCCGACGAACTCCGGACGGACCGACACGGCAACGTCATTGCCGTTCGCAATCCCGGTGGTTCGCCGAAAATCATGCTCGCG